>JBEIGW010000011.1:0-22393 GCA_040381655.1 Deltaproteobacteria bacterium | reverse complement strand
TTTCGGCTGGGGATGGCGAGATGAATCTATCGACGGCACTTGAACCACTACCAGCTGCAGCTCATGAGGTTGAGATACAAGCGGTTGACGAACATGTCTCAGATGTTACAGCCGTTGTTGATCAGGGCCTTGAATCTGGCGAATTACCCCTTCAAATCTCTGACTTGACGCCAGGAACACACACCCTGGAAATTAAACCCAGCCTGCTGAATAGTTTTAGCCAAAAACCATTCACATGTTTATTCACACTACCTACTTCCAATAACTCCCCATTAAAGATAACTGTTTCGCAGCGTGCAGGACGCTTTCACGCAACAGGCTGCCACCGACTGAAAAAGCTACCCTAAATCTAAAAGCCAAACGCGAGGCAATTCCAGCCTGAATCCGATATCTTATACTTCAACTCAAGACCGTGCGCCTTTGCCGACTCGACGAGCTTGCCCTCCTCCTTATCAATAAAACCGGCTAGGACCAAATATCCATTTGCCGACACGTGTTCCACCATATCAGGCATAATTGTGTGAAGAACAGGCGCTAAAATATTCGCAACAACCAAGTCATATTTTTTTTCAAACTGTGGCTTCTCTGACACTCGAATGTCCGCCTTAACCCCTGCGATCTCACAGTTTTCCCGAGCCACGTGAACCAAGTCATCCGAAATCTCTGTCGCTGCTAATTCTTTTACTCCCAGAAGGCCCGCCGCAACGAGATAGACACCAGTCCCAGTCCCGATATCAAGCATTGACTGAGTGGCACGACTTTGAATGAGATGCTCCAAAACATTAATAACCGCGCGGGTTGTAGCATGCTGCCCTGTGCCAAAAGCACCTCCCCGGCTTATCAATTCAACTCGAATCAGATTATCAGGAGTAGCCAGTGCGCTCCCCAGCGGGACGAAAAAAAACCTATTTGACTCAAACTTTTCAAATGAATCATGCCAACAGTTTTGCCAGCTCTCATCGGATATCTCAGTAACTCGACCTACGATCGCTTGGCCAAACTCTTGCTTGAGTTCATACAAGATATCTTCGCAGGCCTTTTTATCGGCATAAAAAACCGCGACCGGGGCTGTTTCAAATCGAGATGCGTCAGGCTCTGCCTCTGCCAACTCGGCATCAGTTAAAGGTACATCAACGCCGTCAATGATTCCGTCGACAACATCGAATCGGCCGCGCGACTCCAGCCAATTCATCACGGACGTCTTGAGCCTTGCAGCTTCAGCACGGCACGTTAATTCAAAGGACAGAAGCAATTCAAAAGCCATATCGATATAAGGCGACGCAAAAATTATGTTTTGGGCTTACTTGGTTTCTTTTCCTGAGCTTGCTTTGCTTTTGCAGCTTTATCAACTTCTGGAATTGAAACTTTCGCCAACGTTTTGCCAACTCGAAGAGAAACGTAATCCGCTGAAACTTTCAGGGCCTCTTGAAGGTGGTAATCATCGACTAGGTCAAGCGCCTGGTCGTCCTCTAAGGCATCTTCAGCGTCCTTTGCCTTCTTTTTACCACTACGTTTTTCAGCTTTTAGCTTTTCTGCAGCCTTTTCTTTAGCAGACTTCTCTTTTAATGAGATTCTTGAGCGATCCAGCTCACCGTCCTTGTATGTTTTGATGTCCTCCGCCACAAGCTTAAAACCGGGATCTTTGGCTATACGAGCTAGACTTGCTTCCTTTAGTTTTTTTACATGCGAGGACACCTCATCCAAGGCCGCAAATTCTGCGTCCTTGATCTTTTCCCACGGCAGTGCGAAGTCATAAAACTTTTCGCCCAGCTCAATCTGATCCATCAAATCTGGAAACGCAATATCTGACTCCACGCCTTTTAGTTGAGTACTTGATCCCGATGGACGATAAAACTTGGAGATGGTCACCTTAACCGCACCAAGTTTATCGCTGACATCATTGAGGTTCTGGACCGTGCCTTTGCCAAATGTGTGATCACCACCGACTATGACACCACGACCATAGTCCTGAATAGCTCCGGCAAAAATCTCGCTTGCAGAGGCCGATTGCCTGTTAATCATAACAAGTAACGGTCCATCCCATGCCACATTCGGGTCGGAATCTGACTGCACAAAACTCCGACCCTCTGCTCCCAAAATTTGGACCACAGGACCTGTTTTGATAAACAACCCAGATACGTTGATGGCTTCATCCAAGGACCCGCCACCGTTATTTCTAAGATCAACAATAATTGACTCGACACCCTGCGATTTCAGCGACTCTATCTGACGCAGCATATCGACAGAAGAGCTCTTATAATCCTTCTGTTTGTTTTGTCTTCCTTCGAAGTCCATATAAAAAGACGGAAGTGTTATGACACCAACTTTCATCGGCCTACTAGATGCGCCCTCCCCGACTGTGACCAACTTTACGGAGCTTTTGGCCGCCCGGTCGGTGAGTTGCACTTTCTGTCGCTTTAACACAACTTGCACCTGCACGTTGGTGCCTTTTTCCTCTCGAAGCAAAGTCAATTTGACCTCTGTACCTTGCTTCCCGCGGATCAGTTTTACAACATCGCGCAAATCCATATCGATAACATCTACGGGCGACTCTTTTGGTTGCGCTACCGCGATAATTTTGTCATCAACCTTGACCTTACCACTTTTGGCAGCCGCCCCGCCGGGTACCAAACTCTGGATCGTTGTAAACCCATCCTCGCTTCTTAGAACTGCACCGATACCCTCCAACGATAAGCGCGTATTTATTCTGAAGTCCTCCAACTCATCGGGCCCCATATAATCACTATGTGGATCGAGTGAGCTCGCGAACGCATTCAAAAAGATTCCCATGACCTGGATACTCGTCGTTTCCTTATGCCGTTTCCTTACCAAGTCCATGCGCTTAGTCATTTTTTCGCGCACCTTTGCTGGTTCGGTGATCGTGTCCCGAAGCTGCATAATCTGAAATTTAACTCGCTTGCGCCATCGGTCGGTTAACTCCTCCGTTGTTTTTGCCCAAGCGATTTTTTTTCGATCAAACTCAAGAAATTCATCTACTGTAAAATCATGGTTCATGACAATAGCGTCTGTTATGCCTTTCTGCCGCTCATCGAAACGTTTGCCATATACAGCCACAATGTCGTCGATAAATTTACAATCAGCACGCCCTACCATGTCATCAACCTGATTTGAATAGTCTTTCTCAAATCGATCGACGTCACTTTGTAAAAAATAAAGCTTCCCCGGGTCCCAAGCTCGCAGGAACATCTCGAGTGAACGCTTGCTCAACTCATCTGTGAAAGTCGTCTGCGAAAAGTGCATCTTAAAATAGTACTGGGTCAAAAGCCGCACCTGCCGGCAATCAAGCGCAAACGCTGTCGACGACACACATGACAGAAGCAGAATCAGAATTTGTAGATGTGCGCCCACAGTTCGTGCAATCCTTCGGATGGACATGATTGAAATTCCCCTTAAACTAATCATTTCAGGTACTTTAGCATTATGTAGTGTAACATAAAGACCGATAAATCCCACCCAACAGCCTTGCGCCGGCACAATTTAACCGCCCGTGGTGATTCGTATTATTACAAGAATTTATTGGTCTATAAAACTTTTGGTTCTAAAGACCCCCGAAGTTTACACCGATCCCTGAACCTATAAGCAACCGACGGGGGATCCGCGCGTCATGTCAGCGAAAAGTCGCCGAACTTTCTGGATATCATCGTCCGTGACGGAACTTCACAAGCACCGCGCGTCATTACTGAGGAAGAACGGCTTTGATGTGACCTTTGTCTCAAGCGCCCAGGACACCATCAGACTCGCTCAGGATGCACGCCCCATATGCATCATTATTGATAGCCCAACAAATAACGATCCGTCCTCCATTCTTGGGATCCAAAATCTGATGAGAGAGCCTGAACTTAATGGCGTTAGGTTCATCGGCTCTTTATCCCGTCAATGCCCAGATTTAGTGAGAATCGCTGTCTCCGAGAACTTCCGAGATCTGGTGCCGCTAGCCATCTCAGACCTAAAATGGCTACAACGAATGCTTTACGCGAACTCGGCGAAATTTGACGGAAAGATACTCCATAATAATGACATCGGCGTGAACCAAACGGCGTCCGTTATATCCTCGGCAAGAATTGTTTGGATCAATCGAACTCACATGAGGATTGAATGCAGGGGATCCCAAGAACTAGGCAGCAAGTTAACCGTTTCGGGAGCTATAACAAAAGCTTTCGGAGTTCCGAACTTAAGTTTAACAGTCGAACGAATAGACAATGATCGCCTGCTATATCGATACAGCCAGGCACTGATCTGTCGCTGGAACCTTGCCGCTTCAGGCCAAATTAAAGCAGACGAGATTCTAACTCGCTTTTTTGAAAATAAGCCTAATCACAAGATTCGTGCATTTGCAGCAGTTAGTCGCCAGACTTTGCGAACAACTCTGGTAAAAAGTCTTAATCCCGGAACTTTTTTTGTCATCACAGGATTGCAAAAAGTCAATCTTGCTCACGAAGTTGGCTACTTTACACCAAATGTAATGTTCGTAGACGACAAACTACTCGAGTCTCTGAGTGATGATAATCTTGCAGAAATCGCCTCGAGGCTGCCTGAATCGTCGCCTGTTATTGTTTACGGAGACTCATCAGAAAAAATCCAAAAGTATTTCCCGAAGCATAGAATATTTTGCGAGCCATCTATCCAACAATCACACCTAGAAAACGCACAACAAAGATATGAGATCAATATCGACTTCGACTCTGCTAGCGGAGAATCCGTTACCCCCATTCCATCGGAACATCCCTGGAGCCGTCTTGGAATATATAATCCAGCTCGGTTAACCTCACTGAGCCCCTCAGCTGGCAAGCTTGATCTGCCAGGGCCCATAGGTAACTTCACACTAGCGACCCTCGATGCTCCAATCTTAAGACAGACATTAGGACGAAACCCTGTCATTAAAATTATCGCCAATAAATCTATCGATATATCTTCGGGTTTCGCCAACGAATCCGACTTTTATCTGGCGGACACAACAGCACATGAAGAGTCCTTGTTGGCAAGCACGCTACTCGATTTGATAGCTGAATCATTCGGATTAGCATCGTCTGCCTCTTCGGCATCAAATGAACAAGCCGCCTTAGATCACACCCAGTCTTCTGTAGATCGGCTGGAGACGCCCTCTCAGAATCTAGCAGGAAAATTATTAGGTGGCGGATTCAATGGTTCGTCCGCGTTGAAACACTCAGGCAGCGATACTCAAGAAGCGTATGAACGGACTAAAAATTTTGAGACGAAGATCCGTCGCTCGTCTGAACAAGCCCAAAGTTACGGTGGTAACGTCGTACTAAAGACGACTAAGGCTGCGAAGCGCAGATTTAAATTTGATGTTACAATTGTTAAGGCTCTCATGCTGCTAGCTTTATTCACAGGGATTCTCATCCTTGTCTTGCGAGTCGCGGAGAATGTCGGCAAGAACAGAAAGAACGATCTCGGAAGGGAGTATTCTGACTTTTTCTTCAGAATGAATCCCGAACTTCGTAAAAAACCCAACAACAGCGACTGAATATAATTTTTTGAACACTGAACAAAAAGCGCTCTCAAAACAACTGGACTAGCGGCCTGCGAGTTTCCGTTTATCGCACGAAGATCTATCAAGACAACGACCGTACAAATCGAGTCGGTGTGACTTCAATTCAATTCCGTATTTTTTAGCGATTGTCTCCTGGAGCAACTCTATTTCCTCATCTTCAAACTCTATAACGTGTCCGCACTCAGTACATATGAGATGATCGTGGTGACTACCTGGATGAGCCACTTCAAACACCGATCGCCCATCCTGAAATGACTTTTGCTCAATCAAACCAGCCTCTGTCAGCAGATTGAGAGTTCGGTAAATGGTGGCTAGACCTATCTCATGGCCCTCTGCAACGACCCGTCTATGGAGTTCGTCAGCATCCACGTGGGAGTTAATCTCTAAAAAGGCCTGAACAATTATTTTTCGCTGCTGTGTCTGTTTTAGGCCTGTCTTCTCCAGATACTGATCAAGGCCCTCCCAGAACCAGGCAAAACCAAATGTCTCATTTTTAGGCATAACACCCCGTCTAAAACTCAAGCCACGAATATTGCAAGACAAACGTTCAACCTTCTATCAGTCCCGCATGAGCGCAGCAAGTGCTTAAGGTGCTTTAACAGTGATCTTCGGTTAAATCTAACAAAAGACATTTTGAAAGCAGGATGATTTTCTATTACATTTCCTAGACTTAAATGTGAACTGTTCTGCAAAGGAGCCCCGTCTAGTATGTCATCTCAATCCTTTGATCTCGTCGTGATTGGTTCTGGTCCTGGTGGATATGTCGGGGCGATCCGCGCTGCACAGCTTGGACTCAAGGTGGCTCTCATTGAAAAGTTTCAGCACTTGGGAGGCACCTGCCTGAATGTTGGATGTATTCCGACCAAGGCTTTGCTTGAAAGCGCAAAAACATGGGACAAACTCCAACACCTGGAGGACCTTGGTTTTGATGCGGGGAGCCCGAAGTTTTCCTGGGCCAAAATCATGTCAAGAAAAGACAAAATCGTGGACGATCAGAGAAAAGGTCTGCGATTTCTCATGAAAAAAAATAAAATTGAAACGTTTGAGGGGCACGGCAAAATCGCCGGTCGCGGAAAAGTCACCGTGACAGGCTCCGATCAAAAAATCACAACTCTAGACACAAGAAACATCATGATTGCTACCGGTAGCCGGGTCAGGCAGCTGCCGTTCGCTAAGACGAACGGAAAAGGCATCATGAGCTCCGACGATATCTTATTTTTGAACGAAGTTCCCAAATCCCTTGCCATTATAGGTGGTGGGGTTGTTGGTATAGAATTCGCAAGCATGTACGCAAGATTCGGCTGCCAAGTCACAGTGCTAGAAGCCGCTCCACAGATCCTCCCCTATGAGGATGATGAGACAGTCAAAGAGCTCGCAAGATGCGTCAAGAAACAAGGCGTAACCATCGATACTGGAGTCAAAATTTCTGCTATTGAAGACAAAGGCAAAGCTGGGGTTTTAGTTACTGTAAATGATCAATCTCGGACCTTTGAGAAAGTTCTAGTCTCCATCGGACGGGAACCCGTGACTGACGACATCGGACTCAACACGGTAGGCATTCCGACCGAAAAAGGATTTATAAAAGTTGATCTCGCTACCTACAAAACCAACGTAGACGGCATCTACGCCATTGGCGACGTTATTCCGACACCAATGCTAGCGCATACCGCCAGTGCAGAAGCGTTCCATTGTGCTGAAGTCATCGCTGGAAAAAAACCGCACAAAGTTCATTACGAGTCCAACCCAAGCGCCATCTATACATATCCAGAAATTGCCTCCATCGGCATGTCGGAAAAGGTACTAAAAGAAAAGGGGATCGAATATAAGTCAGGGAAATTCCCGTTCGCGCCTATGGCAAAAGCCAAGATAGAAGATGCGACAGATGGGTTTGTAAAGATTCTTTTTGAGCCCAAATACCATGAAATTCTTGGCGTTCATATCGTACATGCCAGAGCCACTGAGATGATATCTGAGTTCTCCCTCGGCAAAGTTCTTGAGACCACCGTCGATGAAATCGCCCACACGATTCACCCTCACCCAACTCTGAGCGAAACCTTGATGGAAGCGGCCCATGCTGCGCTTGGCGCAGCAGTTCACATGTAAACAGGATACCCCGATGACAATACCTTCAAACAGCGACGTCACGGAAGTTCTCCTACCCTCCATGGGCGAAGGCGTGGCTGAAGCGACAGTCGTAAAGTGGCTTAAAAAAGCCGGCGAGTCGGTTAATAAAGATGAGCCCCTGCTCGAAGTTTCAACCGACAAAGTTGACACTGAGATACCAGCGCCGGCCTCCGGAACCCTACTAAAGACCACGGCCTTGGAAGGTGCCACGGTTGAGGTCAATCAAACGATTGGCTGGATAGGACCAAAAGGCGCTCAAATCCCGGAAAATCCGAATGCTAACCAAGACTCAGCCTCTCATCGCGCCGTGACGACCTCAACCTCAGCTGCGTCCGTTAATCGTCAGAAAAACCCGGCACAGGCTGGAGCGCCTATGCCAGTATCAAGTTTTTTCAGCGATGCCTCTGTAGTCGGACGATCATCCCCTTTGGTTCGGAAAATGGCGCGTGACTTGGGCATCGATCTACGCCGGGTGCGGGGAACAGGCCTGAGCGGCCGCATTACAAAAATTGACATTGAAGCTTGGCAGCAAAACCCAGTCGCTCATCAAATGGAACCATCACCCGTTAGTGAAAGGCCTATTTTAGCTCGCGTCGAAACAACCCTGACAAACGGTCAGGAACTCCTTGAAGGAGTGCCGGTTCGCAGAGAAAAAATGACTAAGATGCGTCGACTCATCGCAGAACACATGGTCGACAGCGTGCGCGTGTCACCTCATGTTACTACCGTTTTTGAAATTGACCTGCAAAAAGTCGTGGCTGTCAGAGAGAAGGCGAAGAAAACATTCGCTGAGCGTGAAGGGTTCAACCTTACGTTTACTCCATTCCTGATCCGCGCGGCTGTGGAAGCCATCAAAAAATTTCCCATCGTCAATGTCTCCGTGGATGGTGATGAGGTTCTCTGGAAAGACCAGATCAATATTGGCTGTGCCGTGGCGCTTGGCGCTGAAGGCGGGGGCGGCCTTATCGTGCCAGTAATTAAAAAGGCTCAAGATAAAAATCTGCGAGATATCTGTAAGACACTCAACGATCTTGCGGCCCGTGCGCGCACTAAAAAGCTTCTCCCGGACGAAGTCATCGGCGGGACTTTTTCGGTGACTAACCCAGGGGGCTGGGGCTCCATCACGTCAAATCCGATTATAAACCAGCCACAAGTGGCCATGCTCGGCATTGGAGCCATCATTAAGCGCCCTGTCGTCGTCGACAGCGATCAAATTGTTATAAGGCCTATGATGATGGCCTCGCTAACATTTGATCATAGAGTTATTGACGGAGAAGGCGGAGCCATGTGGCTCGCTGAGTATAAGCGCATCCTTGAAAACTGGTCAGAAGAGCCGTAAGTAAAACCAAAAAAAATGAGTTTGAGACTTAGACCAGTCGGGGGTCTAAGGCGTCTCTGAGCGCATCTCCGACACGGTTTAGGGCGAATACGATGAGGAATAATGTAAAGCTGACGCCAACTGTTGGCCACCAGACGCCTATCATCAATTCTCCGGGAGCATCTGAGATCATCTGACCCCAGCTCGCGCCGTCCTGCACACCCACACCCAAGAAGGTTAAAATAACCTCAGCTTTAATGGCTCCCATGATTTCCATGGACGCCGCCACGAGTGCGATATGCATAACATTAGGCAAAATATGTCTAAAAATAAGCCGGAAGTCACTTGCACCAAGCAGCCTACTCGCAAGAACAAACTCACGCTCTCTAAGTTTCATAAACTCGGCCCTGGTCATGCGACATAGACCCACCCAGCCGACAACCCCCATGGCGACACATATGGCTAGCATGCCTTTGCCAAGAATATAGGAGATCGCAATGATCAAAAGAATATAGGGCACCGACACGATAACCGAGTATACCCACTGCACTAGCGCATCAATTTTACCGCCAAAATAACCGGCAACCGCACCCATAAATAAGCCAAGCGGCAAACTAATACATGCCACCAACAGACCGAGGGTCATTGCTGTTTTTGCTCCCGCAAAGAGCTTGTACAAAATACTTCGACCGAACAAATCTGTGCCAAGCCACAGTGCGGGCTTGTGTAGATCTGGAGGCGAAAACTTCGCGCCCACCTGTTGTTGAAAATCCGGCACCATCCCTGTGTATCCAAGTAGGGCCAGCAACAGATACGCGGCAATGATCGTTACACATATAATATTCAAACGACTGGCCCTAAAACGCCTCCATGCGCGCCGGCCCAAGGTGTCTCCTTTAGGTAATGCTCCAGCTATGACTGCCCCAGCATTGCTCATGATAGTTTAACCCTCGGGTCAACGGCCGCATACAAGACGTCCGTAATCAAATTGAAGACAGCGTAAGCGACAGCGATCATAATTGTGACACCTTTGATCACAGGAAAATCGCCTGTATTGACCGAGGAGACTAGCAGATCTCCAAGTCCAGGAATGGAGAAGTACTTCTCCAGAACAAATGACCCCATCACTAAAAAGGGAACCTCGACAACTGTGTAGGTGATGACCGGTATCATGGCGTTCTTCAGCACATGTTTAAACATGACCTTACCCTCACCGAGCCCCTTTGCGCGTGCCGTACGCACGTAATCGGCTCTTGTTTCTTCCAGTAAAATACTTCGGTAAAGCCTAACGTCTGGACCAAACTGTACAATCATAGTGATAACCCAGGGTAAAAACAGAAATGCGATTCCCTTGTAACCTGGGATAAAACCATTTATCTCAAAGATGTCCAGTTTATAAGCGAGAAAATACTGCAAAATAATCACATAGACGAGATAAGAGACACTCATGCACGCTGTAAAAATCACGGACATAAATCGCTCAAATACTCCACCCCGATACCACGCTACTAGCATCGCAACCGCAATGTTCAACACTGTACCCATGACAAATGGAGGCAGGGTTACACAAAGTGAGACAAAAGCCCCTTGAGAAAAGACACTTGAGAGCTTCTCACCAGTCACAAAAGATCGGCCAAAATCAGCAGTCAAAATCTCACGCCAAAACTGAAGGTACTGGACGATCAGAGGCCTATCCAAGCCCCATTTAGCCCGAAGTGCCGCAATTTTTTCGGGCGTCGCATGGGACCCTAACGCAACCCTCGCCGGATCCTCGCCAAAAAACGTGAAAAGGCAGAAAATTAGCACCGTGACACCGATTAATATAGGTATCATCTGCAACAGCCTGCGGAAAATGTATTGAATCATAGTGAAAAACCCTCCTTTTGGCGTTTCACATCGATATCAATGTGGAGCGCATCGCGCCCACTTTCCAGATCACGCTTAAAGTTTCTCACCCAGTTTTTTGGGAAAAGCCCTACCCGTATCACGCTATAAAGGGGCACAATTGGCACATCGGATCGCACTAATTGGGCCATTTCTTTGAAGAGCTCGTCTCTCGCAGGTCCCGGAGGGGTGATTTTCGTCTTATCAGAAAGCTCGTCGTATCGAGAATTAGACCAACTCCCATAATTTTGCCCCTGAGTTCTTGCATAAGTTGTCAGAAGCGATGTGAAATTTTCGGGATCCGGATAGTCCGCACCCCAACCCGCAGTGATAAGATCAAAATCACCCGAATCTATTTTTTGAAGATAAGACGAGTATGTAACCGCCTCCATTTTAAGCTTCACACCTATCTCCGCTAACGTGCGACGATGGAATTCATACATGCGCTGAGGCATACTCCCCGTGGAGGTTAGGTATCGAAACTCAGGTAAGCCCGAGCCATTTTCAAAACCCGCCTCCTTCATCAATCTTTTCGCCTCCGAAAGATCACGCTCATACCACTTAAAGCCGAGATCTCGGTGATTTGAACTGAGAGTCGTGGGAACGACCGTATCAAGCACCTCGCCTCGACCATTGATGATATCGTCGATGAAACCCTGTCTATTGATTGTCATGGCAATCGCTTGGCGCAGTTTTAAACTTTTTCCCAAGTTCGGATTTTTCAAATTAAAGGCCAGCCAAAACGACGTGCTATCCTTTGCTGCGTATAACGATACATCATCTTTGTATTCGTCTTTTACATGGAACTGACCATCATCTGTTTTACGAGCTAAACGCTGAAAAGCATCAGCATCTAGACCTATCCAATCAAAGTAACCTCGCAAAAATTTCAAAACTGCTGGCTGGGACTCTCCAATAACGGGGGCATAGACTTCATCAACAAGCGGCAGTCGCTTACCGGCGTCCGCTAGGAGGCCTTTTTCAGCATCACCCAGCTCTCCCTCGCTAGGGTACATCAGATGATAGTTGGGATTACGAACGAGCCAGACGTCGCCGAGACGATTTGTGTACTTGAGTTTAAAAGCTCCCGTGCCCAAGGGATGGAACTGAAAATCTTCACGGTATTTTTCAATACACTCTCGAGGTACGATGGACATAATCGTCTTGGCCATGACCTGCAAAGGCACCATTGTAGCCCTAGTTAACTTAATCTGAACTGTAACGTCGTCGATGGCCTTCAGCCCATCAACTGAAAATTCATCATAGCTGTATTTGCCTTCACCTCGAGCATTCATAGACTTCCTGGCGTCATCAAGTCCAACGATAAGACCTTCAATCAAACTATAGCTATTGGCATTAATAAAAGGATCTGCAAACCTAGTGAAAGAGTAGACCACATCTGAAGCACGGAACGAGCGTCCGATACCGCCTTGAAAACAGTCTCCATCTTGAAAACGCACATCGTCGCGAAGTTTAATAGTCATCGTCTTGCCTGCGTCTGTAAATATCGGCATCGACTTTGCTAAGTTTGGAATGAATTCGATTGGACGCTTTAGATAGTGCGTCGTAAACAAGCTATCAAACAACATCACCACAACATCTGCACTGGCAGCATCAAATTGCTGATGAGGATCTAAACTTTTTCCTTTTTCCGTCAAAACTCTTCGCAGAATCTTTGTTTTCCCATCAAGACCGCCATGACTCGAACAACTACATGAAGAAATCCATGGGTTGAAAGAGGCTAACATCACTAAGATAAACCATAAAGGTAGTCTGCGGATGAGCTCTCGACGATTCAAAGCCCACCTCCTGAGCTCAGTTTTTCTGCGTGATGACAGGCAACACTGACTCCAGACATCTGCTTAAGCTCTGGCGTTGATGTTTTACAAATCTCAGTCGCAAATGGGCAACGAGGATGAAACGCACAGCCACTTGGTGGATTAGATGGACTTGGGACGTCACCGGCCAGCGGCTGGGTCTTTTTTCTATCCTTGGGGTGCGCCGCAGGGATCGCACTGAGCAGGGCTCTGGTGTAAGGATGTTTGGGGCTGGAATAAAGCTCTTTAGCACCCCCCATCTCAACAATCCGACCTAAATACATCACAGCGACTCGATCGCAAATATAATGAACAACTCCAAGATCATGGGCGACAAACAGGTAGGCCATCCCTAATTTCTTTTGGAGATCAACTAGTAGATTTATCACTTGCGCTTGGATGGATACATCGAGTGCTGATACTGCCTCATCAGCAACAATAAGCTCAGGCTTGAGAGCGATGGCCCTGGCAATACCTATCCTTTGTCGCTGGCCACCTGAGAATTCATGGGGATATCGATTCATGGAGTCTGATCTCAAGCCCACCAAGTCCAGCAACTCGACCACGCGCTCGGTTCGCTCATTTTTGGAGATGCCCCCTGCGAGTCGCATCGGCTCTTCTAGTATCGATCGAACATTCATTCGAGGATTCAAGGAGGCGTAAGGATCTTGAAAGATCATCTGCATGTAACGCCGAAGCGGCTGGAGCTGGCCTCTGCTCTTATTCGTTATATCTTCACCACGAAATATGATCTGGCCTTCATCTGGCTCATATAACCTTACAATAGCGCGACCGAGCGTTGTTTTACCACAGCCAGATTCGCCCACAATCCCCAGGGTTTCGCCGCGTTTGACACTAAGACTCACATCACTTACAGCGTGGACAGCGCCCATCTTACGTTGAAAAACGCCACCAAGAATCGGAAACCGCACTGAGACGTTTTTGACCTCTAAAAGCGTCTGACTCACGTCATCCCCCTAGCAGCCTGAGACGCTTTAGGCTTGCGCTGACCACTCACTATGTCCTTGGCAAAATGACAAGCAACTCTGTGACCATTCTCCATGCTTCGCAAGACTGGCGGCTCATTCACACAAGTGTCATCTGCATATGGACAACGTTCTGCAAAACGACACCCCCGAGGCAATGCTTTAAGCGATGGCACGCTACCCTTGATCGTGGGCAGCTCCGAGTCGCGAGACCTTCGTCCATCGGGAATTGAAGCTAGCAGCCCCATCGTATACGGGTGATGCGGTCGGTCAAATAAACTCACAACATCAGCAGACTCAATAACTTGTCCTGCGTACATGACAATCACATCATCGGCAACCTCTGCAATAACCCCCAAGGTCATGAGTGATAAACATGATGGATGTGCCCATCTGCTCTTGAAGATCCCTCATAAGGCGCAGTATTTGTGCCTGAATCGCCACGTCGAGGGCTGTTGTAGGCTCATCAGCTATGATAAGAGCCGGCTGACAAGCCAGCGCCATGGCGATCATGACCCGCTGCTTCATTCCGCCTGACATTTGATGCGGGTATTCGTCTAGCCGACGCTCTGGATCTGGGATTCTCACAAGCTCCATCATCTTCATCGCTGCCAACCTAGCCTCGCTAGCAGTCATTGCGCGGTGGGTTTCAAAAACCTCCACTATCTGTTCACCAGCTGTAAAGACTGGATTGAGAGCAGTCATCGGCTCCTGAAAAATCATGGCTATGCGATTGCCACGAAGACCTCGCATCTGATCATCAGTCAGCGATAATAAGTCTTGGCCATCAAACAAAATACGCCCGGCCTCAATCCGTCCTGACCCTTGCGGCAAAAGTCGCATGATCGATAGACTGGTGACGCTTTTTCCACACCCAGATTCACCAACAACCCCGAGTGTCTTTCCACGCTTAATCTCAAAACCGACACCATCCAAAGCTGTTACTAAACCGTCATCAGTTTTGAACGTGGTGACGAGACCTTCCACTCTTAAAACCGCGTCAACGTTTACATTCTGCATTACCAAGCGAAGGCTCCAAGAACTCTCATGACGTTCTAAAATCGATTTAAAATTCTGTTTCGAAAGGTGAGACTAGCAAGAGCCAACAAAAGGCGCAAGTCCGTCATTTCAGCGGACTATTTAGCAAGTCACACCCTTAAATAGTGCGTCGAAACGGCCCAGATGGTTTAATTCAGTTACTTGTAGCGCCCGAAATCCCCCAGAGGGCCCGCCCAGAGGGTCAGGAACTCGCAAACCTTGTTTTATTTTTTCAAAAATAAGTGAATTTTAGGCAGAAATATCATCGCTCGGATCGAACTGTACTTATTCGCAGCGAGCTGGCGCCGATACCTCCAAGGAAGCACGAGAGCCCCTAATGGGTTCTCCAAACAAAAGACCTGGAGAGGCGGAATTGGCCGGCGTCAATAAATCCTTAAAAGCGGGATCGATCGTTTTCAAAACAGGAGACGATCCAGACGGTATGTATCTCGTTCGCAAGGGCGAGTTAACCGTCTATCTCGAGCAGGAAAACAAAGAGATCATACTCGCAAAAATTCCAGAAGGCGGAATCGTGGGCGAAATGGCTTTATTTGAGCGGATGCCGCGAAGCGCCACCGTCAAAGCAAGTGTAGACTCGGAAATAACGCACATCTCACAAGCCGACTTTACAGCCTTGATGAAGCAGATACCCAAGTGGTTCGTAGGCTTAATGGGCGCCCTAAGTGGCCGACTCCGGACGACCAACGATCGCTTGAAAATTCTTGAAAATCCCGGTCAAGCCGACCGCGGAGGCATTGCGCTTTCTGGACGCAAACCGTTTTTAAACACGATCAGAATTTTGCACACAATCGACCTCATTCTTCATCGTGACGGTTTGAAAGACGGCAAAGATGTCAGCATGCCTCGAAAAAACCTCGAAGATAACCTGATACAAATTTTTGGTGAATCACCCGCAAGATTAAAGGCGATTTTAGATGCTCTTTGCGCGGAGGGCGTGCTTGTTAGCAAAACAGACGGCTTCAAAAACATCACGCTATCGCTGCCAAATAGAGCCCTATTGACGCAGTTCACCCAATTCCTAACGACGTTCTCCAAAATCAACCCCAACCTCAACCAAGTGCCAGAAGCAGCACTCAACATGATAAAGATTGCAATCAAGATGGCGTCTCAAGCACCCTACGACACCTTTACAGTAACCCTTGAGGAGCTCGTCGCTGAAGCGGGCCCATTAGGACTAGATTCCTCCGGCTTTCAAGCCCAGATTACCTTGTTTAATACGCTCGGAGACGCCGTGAAGGCGACTAAGACCTCTGCGAAATCCGGCCTCGGCCTTCGGGTGGTCAAAGCTGATGTGCAGTCGTTTCAAAAAAATCTCGCCGTGTTCAATAAGCTCTCGGACAGCCGCTTAGACTAGACATGTCAAAGCCAGCTGAATGAGGCTGACCCACGTTTACTGGGTCGCCACTGATCCGGGAGAGCTTAAGCCCGATTCGCTCACAGCTCGCGCAAGTTCCACCTGTTTATTCAGGTAGATACGCATAGTCACGACGGCAGCAAAACAAAGACCCACGATAATCACCGATCGCCATAAACGCGCCATAGCTGCCTCCTATTTGCTTTAACAAGTCTAGATGTTTTAAGGCTTTATTTTGAAACGTTTTTAGGGTCTGTCGCAAGGGAAAAATCCTTCCCATTTCGGGCTTTAACTGGTAATACGTCGCTTCCAACTTTCGGGTGCAGTAGAGGCCACAGGCTCGCCTAAATCGCTTATAAGTATTCTTGTGGCAGAATCAAAAAATTAGCGGAGATATTCAAATGTCTTTTTCAAGCTCTGTCGAAGAAATAAACAGTGTTCAACGCCGTATCAAAGTGGCATTACCAGCAGATTTAGTGGCCAAGGCTTTTGAGGATGCCTACCGAAACGTGCAAAAGAAAGCTAAACTGCAGGGATTCCGCCCTGGCAAGGCGCCCCTCACAGTCATAAAGAAACTGTACGGAGACTCCGTTCGAGGCGAAGTTGGCGAGCGCCTTATCAATAAGCACTTATTTGACGTACTTAAAGAAAAGAAAATCAATCCGATCGCAGCTCCTGTTGTTGAAAATATGGACATGCCGGCTACCGATAAAGATTTCAATTTTTCGGCCATTGTCGACGTCATGCCCGAAATCGCTGTTAAAGATTGGAAAGGCTTAGACCTGAAAGCTGATAAATACGAAGTGAAGCCAGAATCAATGACCCGCGAGTTGGACTTTCTACGTCGACGCCACGCTAAAACCAAAAGCGTCGAGTCAGGTACAAAGGCGTCCTCTGGACACCTTGCCTCGATCGGTCACAAAGTTTACCAAAATGGCAACTTGATAGAAAACATGGACGTCGAGGAGTTCCCTGTCGCTCTTGGTTTCAAGGAGATATTTGCGGATCTTGAAAACGCCATCTTAGGTATGAAGGTTGGCGATCTTAAAAAGACGACCATCACCCTCCCCGGTGACTACAATGACCCGAATCTCGCAGGAAAGCCTGTCGAGTTTGAAATATCATTAAAAAACCTCCAAGAACTTGCCATGCCTGAACTGAACGACGAATTTGCTAAAGATGTCGGATTTGATTCGGTCACGGCTCTTCAGTCCGAAATAAATAAACAACTGGAAAAACGCGGAACCCAACTGCGCAAACAAAAATTAGAGGCCGTCATTATGGACGAGCTTCGTAAGCGCAACAACTTTGATGTACCACCGAGCATGGTCGATCAGGTTATCGATAGCATGATCATGGAACTCAATATTGGCGATGAAAAAGAAAAGAAGAAACTGCTCAAGAACGATGACGTGCGTAAATCATTCCGAGACACCGCAAAAACAAAAGCACAAAACACCTTGATTCTCTGGCGTATAGCTCAAGACGAGAAGCTTGAGGTTAGCGACGACCACGTCCGTAGCCACATTGTCGAAAATGTACCGGGCAGCGAAAAATGGGATGAAAAGAAACTGGCCGACTTTATCAAACAGGTAAAGCCGCGGGTCCAAGAAAGCCTCGTTTTTGAAATGGCTCTTAATCACATCATCGCCAAAGCAAAATTGACGGAGACTGTGGTCGCCCTTTAATATTGCGGCCGGATTTTCGGCCCTAAGGTGTCAATTTTCGCGACAAAAGTGGCAAATTCCTCGACAAGCCGTTCGATAATTTGCGTCTAACTCATTGAAATCACAAGAACTCAAGCGTTGGCATGGAACTTCCATATGCCCCTCTTTGGAGTGCCAACGCATTGTGTTTAATTGTCCCAATTTTATTGGGCCCGAAGTGGTTGGAGTAGCAGATGACCGGCGTGGAACAAATTATGGAATCCTCACAGGATCTTGCTTCCGAGCAAGCAAAGCTAATCCGGGCAGGAGCAGAGAAGGCCGCTCGGGAAAAGGCTACACCGTCTGAGTCCGTCGATCAGCTGCGATTTCTCAGCGTTGACGACCTGCTCATCCTGATGCATTTGTCGCAGAGCGGCCTGAGCGTCACGGAAGTCGCGGCGAAGCTCAAATTAACTCAACCGGCTGTCACTCAACGCATCCGAAAGATGGAAGATGCTTTCGGTCAGAAACTCATAGAACGCAAGGGCCGCGGAGTTCAGTTGACACACTTTGGGCTGGAGCAAGCTGAGCGAGCAACCGCCGCCTTGTCCGCCCTCCAGGGCGCCCCTAAGATGGTATCTGGCGAAGCGCAGTATTGACTCTCAGGGCGGGATTACCGCAGGAGAAAATAGAACCATCGCCGTCACCGGATTGGATGAGCCAATTTTAACATAAATGGGTACCGTGAAGTTGGTAGACGCTTGTGATGTCGAGTTGACAGGCCCAACGACGTACATTTTGCGCAATTGCACACTAAGGCGCGCAGACGAAATATTTGGTGCAACAGACAAAGCGCCGTCGGACTTGAAATGGGCGTAATCCTCGCCCTGCTTACCGAACAAATCCCGGCCCATAACTGTATTAACATATCCCGGACCTGCGACCACTTTACCTTGCATGGTGACTTCATAGGTGAGTCGTTTATCAGGCCCCTCAAGAAACATCGTATTGGCGTTGACGTCAAACATAATCGGAAGGTCAACTCGCCCCACTTGAGTCGGACATGGCGCAAAATTAAGTTCGAGCTCAAGTCTACCAGTAGACGTTCGCTGATCTACAAACGACGTTAGACTGTTTACAGTCTCCAATTTTGCTTCCGTACAGGGAGGAGCATTTTGTGGTTCCTCCTTTTTTTCAGAAGGAAGCTGTGATACCGGCGGTTTCTGCGGCTTGGAATCTCCCGCTCGCGCTCCGCCACCTGCGAAACCTCCGCCTTGCGGCTGACATCCGCTCATAATCGACACGATAGCGCCAAGGATCAGACCCCTTTTTTTAGCTTTTTTGTAAGTGATTATCATCATCCATGATCTCCCTATGACACCTCAAAATACGGATGCGTACCGAGACAATTTATTCACCCATAACTCCCGAACCGCGACCGCCTATGAAAACCTCGGCGGTGCCCGCCGGCATCGAAGATTCTTGGAATACTGTGGCAACTAGCCCGATTCCCTTCGCGAATACAATTCGCGCTTTTGATGCACGAGATTCGAGAACAACCTCTACGGCATCTTGACCGCTGACCGATTGACCAGCCGTCTCGGCAGTATAGCTTACCAACCGAGCCGTTTGCTTCGAGTAACCAGGGTGAATATTAGATTTCCCGCGACTTCGCTTATTACAGACGACGTCGTAAGCTAGCTGCGCATAACCATCATCACCGTTGATTTTCCAGGCGCATTTACCGCCACTGATACTCACAGCTCCAGGACATAGTAGTAATTGTGTCGTCGTGTTACCCTGCTGCACAAAATAGCCATCAGATCCAACGACTCCATAGCCCTGACCCGCGCTATTTGCCACCACTTCATAAGATGACGAAAATAAGACTTTCGTGTTTTGAGCATAACTATTTGACGGGAAGTAGCCTTTGTCTTTTATGTAGCTACAAAGACTGGTCGGGCTTCCACCATCTGGCACATCACCTTTGACGCGCGTGTCCAAGCTTAGAAGCGAAGACGACCCCACGCCTGCGCCTGTGGGCTTACGGCAGGATACCGTCAGCGCTACTGAACTGACGAATAAGAAACTAACGATGATGAATGTTTTTTTCATGGGCTTGGTCCTTTTCATTTCTTAGGAGTTTCCATCATCCAATGCACAAGGCTTGTGGCCCTGTCAGCATTGCGCCTCAGCTTGAACCAAACATCGGCCATTTGGTATGTCTTGCCGTCGGTTTTAACAAAAGATCCCAGTAGTCTGACCTCATTGCCGGCAACAAGAGGATAATCTCCCGCAGGATTCTTTAGATCAGAGAACTCAAGATTTAAAGTCTTCACCCCTGCAGTTGTGAGGCTAACGATTTCATCAATCTCACTCCTACCATTTTGGTTTCGGTCAAACCAAAGTCTCAATTCACCAAAACCCTGATCGCGAGGATCGATGAGACCATCTTTGTTGGAATCAAACGCTGCAAGGGCCTCAAAACCATTTTTGTATGTTTTTGGACCCAATACTTCGGCTTTGAAGTACTCACCAAACAACTCACTGGCATTGTCGATCTCACCATTTCGATTTCGATCCACAGCAAGGAACGCATCACCGCTCGATACCCAACCCGTTGGATATGCCCGACCATCAAGCGCCATGTCGAAACGAACTAGATGTTTGGCGTCACTTTTATCATTCCAAACGTCGGTAAGCCCGAGCTGCCCATCACCACTCATATCGAGAACTATCGGAGACTGATAATCTTTGAACGCTTTTCCAGGTGCTGCAAAGCCAAAAGCCGGATGCCATGCTGAAAGACCTGGTGCACCAGTTTTTAGCGTAATGTCCTGGCCTCGGACCTGATACTGGACTTGCCCTTTGAACGATAATGCCCGCTCCCCATCTCCACCGGTCACACTTCGCACGTCCTGGCAACTAGCTCTAGAGGTTGGCTGCTGAACATTTGCATCTTTACAAATCGTCAGTTCGCAACTTCCGGACGCGGCACCCGATCTCAGATAACTTAGTTCAGGACGAATAATCAGAGCTTGGTATGCCCCACGCCCGTCCGTTGTTTCTCCGTTGATAGCAGCGTCAATATTGAGGTTCGACGATGCTACAACCCCACTTCCATCAGCACAAACAGCTCGGTAACCGGGCTCAAAAATGTGCCAGCCATGCTCCATGTTTGAAAAGGGAGTGATAACGAACTCCATTTGACCCTTCGTTTCATCTATGGGCTGTGGCTCCGGCTGAGGCTTTATTTCCGGCTTAATCTCAGGTTTTATTTCTGGCACCGGGGGGGGCTTCGGTATCACAATTTTGGCAGCAAACGCCGACGAGTTAATCGTCAGTATCCAGAGTACGCCCACCGAAAGAATCGCCGTAGCACCGCGAAGCCTAGACATGATCACCTCTAAAAATTTGCGAGAAATCACAAGTGGGAGGTTATCGGCAAAACATCGCATCAACTAAAACCACGCGACTAATTCGACCTCAATACCCTGAAATTACTATATTATTTTGTTTTATAATCTGGGCTAATAAAAATTGACCTGCGCACTGATTGCAAATTTAGGGCAC
The DNA here is from genome assembly GCA_040381655.1 of Deltaproteobacteria bacterium. GTDB lineage: Bacteria > Bdellovibrionota_B > Oligoflexia > Oligoflexales > RGVZ01 > CAMDKS01. The sequence continues at coordinate 1,099 of JBEIGW010000011.1, read as the reverse complement.
GCTGATATCGGTTCCCAAAAAGACCACCATCAGGGCCACGGATAAATTATTTTTTTTGCAACAAACACACCCTTTTCACCGAACTGATTCACGCGTTCCCCAAAATAAGATCCCATAACAAAAGCTTGGGCCCCAGCTTTTAAACGCCCTGCATCAGGCCAAAAACATCCAGGCGCCAGCAAAATCTCGACGTCCCGATCATCAAAACGAGCTTTATCAATCTGTCTTCCCTTTAACATAACCTTTGATAACGTCATTGGCATGGCAAAGAAATTAGGGTGATCCTCGTCAAAGTCATATACCGAGAGAGCAACACGCTCGCCTTTCAAACCAACATTCATGATGTCCAATTTTTTCCGAGCAGTGCCAAGAGCCTCTAAATCCTGCTGAACATCCAAGACGCCTGGTGTCGTATGGCCCATAAGCGTTTTCTTGACGGCAGATAATCGAAGAGAATCTCCGTCAGCGGCTTCGTCCAACAACGAAAACTGCGAGCATCGTCGTTCACACCAAACCTCGGATTCAGATCTAACCTCTATGCGCAGACCACCAAGACTAATCAGTGGCAGTGATTTCGGCTTGATAATAAGACGTTCGATAATCTGAGGCTTGGCAGCCTCTAAAGAAGGATTCGCGGCTAGAGGGCCCATAGGAGACGGCGGCATATCGGTCACACTTGAATCGTTAACTGTGCCACGACAGCTGACAGCATTTACGGTCAAGACTGCTATAACCAAAAAATAGGCAACGATACCGGGACTGTTGTTATGAGTCATCATGTCCGCCCCTCCCTATCCAAGTAGGATACCTGAAAATCCCCCTTTGATTCATTAATAAAACATAGGTTTAAAAGCTAATAAAACAGAAGGCTAGATTTTGTGTATAAACTTTTTAAGGCCGCCGAGCTAATGCCTTCTAACATTCTCCCGATAGGCCGGAGAATGTTGGAGTGAATCGAGCCCTTGCGTAGATCGCCAAGAAGGAATTAATCTAAGGATTCCTGTAACTTTGCAGTCTAGCGGCTGAATGTGCGCTAAACCTAGATGCGGACTAAATTTGAGAGGAATTGAAAGTTATGCCAATGGTACCCATAGTCGTC
>JBEIGW010000010.1:0-23350 GCA_040381655.1 Deltaproteobacteria bacterium | reverse complement strand
GATGTTTTTGGAACTAGCCAAGAACAGATTTTTGAGATGTGTGAGCGAAACCTAGCTAAAATTACGAAAAGAACGCGAGCTTAGTCCTCATATCCAAGGCTGAACGTGATTTTATAGCCATTGGTTAGAGTCACAAATTGTGTGACCCGAGTAAGAGACATCTGTTCGGACACCTCCCACTCACACTGATTTAGAGTGTTTTCGCCCAAAATCTCCCTGAAGTCCTCCAAGGCTTTGGATATGACGTGGTCGATTTTCTCTTGTTGCTCCTTGGTTGCCCATTCTAGTTGGTCCACGAGCTTGACTAGATATTCCGTTGCGTCATGTAGACCTGCGGGATAGCACTTGGCATCCTCTGGAATGGCCTGTTTTTCCTCACTCCACCCGAAATAACTGAGACTTGGTCCGTCCGAGGCAATGTCACTGATAACGCTGAAAAACTCTAATAATTGCGGGCTATCCAACACAGATGAATCTGGCTGAGCAGCCACGCTGCGAGACGCAGTCTGAAAAGACAAGATAACGATCATGGCCGCAATCACAGTTTGGCGTATCATTGAAACTCTCCCTTTTGGTGACGTGCTGCTGATCCCAGACTCGTACGAGCCCGCTGTTCATGTCATACTATGCGATCACTTGACTCGGCAATTGAAATCCCCAATTCCGAGTCGGTTTGACCTGCCGCTTGTAACAAGCTAATCAAATGGACATATTTGGGGGCCATTTTCCTGCCAGCGGTAAGAGTCGAAATGTCTCCACATACCATCGGTAACGTCCAGGCGATCGTTTGCTGGTACGCGGCCGCCGTAAAAATTATAAGCAGGTTCCGAGCTTCCTGGTGGCCAAGACTTAACACATAGAGAAATGGTCGCGTCATCAGAGCAGTCGTTTTTAAAGGGGAATATGGCCCAACCCTGGTGGTTCTCAAAGGGACCGAGATCTGTGAGGCAGGCTGTATTGGCATGAACTGACGCGGTCAACAAAGTGATCGCGGTTACGATCATTAATGTCCTTTTAATTCTAATAGCCATGAACAAAATCCCCCCTGGGTGTGTTTGAAGCGGCAGCAGACCATCGCCGATGATCTGTGCGTCAGGGGCTTTATGCATGAATAGTGCCGAGCTGCTAGCGAGCTATCTGGTAAATCGTATTGGTGACAACTTGGGCCAATTTTGTCATATAGCTGAAATTGATTTTAGCTGTGGTGTCACAAGAACGGTGGTAGCACGGATTGCCGTCACCGCCAAAAAAGTTTTGACTGAGAACAATCGCCGGTCGGTCGTAGTTCCAGAATGATGAGTGGTCACTACGGGTCGTGCAGGCTTCAACTCGCTGCAGTGCCAGTCCCGCGCCACTGATAGCTGACATTATGGCCCCAGTGAGCTGACTAGAGGTGTTCTCATTGCAATCAATTGCGTGAAAATCCCCGTTGTCGTCACTGTCATAGCCTGTCATTTCAAGATTTATAACCCGGATTTTCGAAATCTCGCCCATTTTTGCAAGGTGCTTTGCGTAAGCGCCGCTACCAACGAGTCCGCGCTCTTCTTCGTCAAATGCAACAATACGGATGGTTTGCCGCAGTTCTTTTTCGGAAAGGGCGCGTGCCGCGGTTAGTGCGGTAGCGATGCCAGACCCATTGTCGTCGGCTCCAGCTGTCATTACGGTGTCCAGGTGAGCCGTAATCATGATGATATCCCCATCCGAAGATAAGGCAGATTTTTTTTCAGCGATAAGATTGACGCCAGTTCCATAGCTGTGAAGGGTCACCGCGTAGCCGAGGCGCGTCAGTTCCCGCTCAAGCCACCGCCGGGCCAACGTCTTATTTTCCGCAGTTGCCCGGTTTACGAGCGTCACCGATTGTCCATCAATCTCGATAGCTCGCACGCCAGAAATGGACTCCAAGTCTAAGCGAAGCTGAATGGGGTCGACTTGAATCACTTCCTGAGTTTCTTTGGGACTTGGTTCATCAAGAGCTAGTTGTGCTTGGTTTGAACTAATCGGATACATCAAAGACCGGATATCTATGTTCATTGGATGCAGGTTATCGCCAAGATCCCTGCTTAGCATGTAGGCCTGCCTAGCGTCGGTTGCGGTGAAAAGTCGAATGGTTTCATGTCGATAGATTTCATTTGGCAATCTGGGAGACCTTGGATTGTGAATCTCTACAAAATAAAGTCCATGAGATTCAGGGATCGTCAGTGTCATTCCTGAGAGCCCTACGTCTGCAGATGTAACCAAAACGCGGTCATACATTGTCGGAATTCGTGCATAAAAAGGTGACTGATCCCATTTCGAAGTAACGCTCACCTTGAGATGTCTCTTTGAAGGTGATGTCTTTTCCAACTCGTGACACCCCACTGTTAGAACACTAGCGTAGAAAAGGCCGATTAAACGTCTGAAACGTGGGCTCATCTGTTGGGCTTCTTTCGTTGAAAATGTTCAGTATTATTCAAAACTTTACCCGTTTAATGCCCCATCTGTCCAGCACTCCGGCCCGGGCCTATAAATAGTATGGCCCTCGGTGCTGCTCATGATGTAAGACTGCGGGCCTTGGAGGGCTATCATTCGGATAGGTTAAGATCATTAACGCCCAAGACTAGAGCGAGGTTATGGCAACTAAGTCGTTACATAAAAATCAAAAGAGCCATGGGAGAGACCGCAGGTTTGAACGATTAGCACGGCTTGTTGATTATGAGGGAATCGTTAAGTTGCGCGAGGCCCATGTGATGATTGTGGGGCTCGGTGGTGTGGGGTCATGGTGCGCAGAAGCCATAGTGAGAAGTGGCGTCGGGACGGTAACAATTATCGATTTCGATAAGGTTTCGGTTAACAACTTTAACCGCCAAATGCCGGCCTTGGAGTCCACCGTAGGCCAACCTAAGGTTACAGCGCTTTATGAGCGATTGAAACTAATAAATCGCCACTGCGACATCATCGTCAAACAGCAGCAAGTCAACCGTTTCGAGATTGCAAATATTTTTGATAGAGACGTCGATTTTGTGGTCGACGCGATTGACCAGCTTGGAAACAAGTGTGCTCTCATCAACTATTGTGTTCGCCAAAATATCAAAGTGGTGACCTCGGCTGGAGCAGGCGGCCGGCTAGATCCAACCCAGATTCGAGTTATGGATCTATCTGAAACGCGCGACGACACGCTAGCTAGGATGGTCCGCATTTACATGCGTAAGCGCCACCAGTTTCCGCGAAAAGGTCCTTTTTATGTTCCAACAGTAGTCAGTTTGGAGCCTATTCGGGAGCCAGTTGAGCCCAACTTTCCAGTTGATTGCCACGACATAACACCTGCTGAAATTCTGGAGTTAGACCCCGTCTCCAAAGATAGACGAAAAACGATCATGGGCACCGCGTCTTTTGTAACAAGTTGTTTTGGGATGGCTTGCGCCTCGGTCGCTGTCCGTAGCATCCTCGGTGAGCCCATTGCGGGTGCTAAGCGACGACCTAAGAGTTTTCGGCTACCTACCGAGTTACCTCTGCCGCTTCCGGAATATGAAGGCGAGCCAGTCGAGTAATCCAAGCTGCTTTAGTCACCAGCCTAATTTGGATGTTATTCAAATAAAACTGTGGCAGCTGATGCCAACCGTGAATTACCATAACGAAGCACAAAACTTGATCTAACCTCTAGGTGATTGATGTCCACAAATTTCATCGAACTTTTGCAATCTCGAACCATGCTCGCTCAGGTGGCGCACCCGGAGGAGTTGGGTAGTCATTTAACATCGGGCAAGCGCGCTGCTTACGCTGGATTTGATCCTACGGCTGAAAGTTTGCATGTGGGTAATCTAATGCCCATCATGGCGCTTCGCCGTTGGCAGCAGTCGGGACACAAGGCCATCGTATTGATGGGTGGTGCGACCGCGATGATTGGTGACCCGTCAGGCAAGACTGACATGCGGCAGATGTTAACAGTGGATGTCATCGATAAGCGGATCGAGATGCTAAAGAAGCAGTTTTCGAGGTTTCTGGACCTTTCGCCCGCCAATTTTGTGATGACCAATAATGCTGACTGGTTTCGCGATATGAAGTATCTGCCACTTCTTCGAGAGATTGGGGCAGATTTCACGGTCAACCGCATGCTTGCGGCCGAATGCTTCAAGCAACGTTATGAAAAGGGTCTAAGTTTTCTCGAATTCAATTATATGATCCTGCAGAGTTACGATTTCTTGCATTTGCAACGCACGATGGACTGTACCGTGCAGCTGGGTGGAGATGATCAGTGGAGTAATATGATTGGTGGTATGGAGCTTATTCGACGCCGAGAGAAAAAACAGGCGTTTGTGTGCACCGTGCCGCTTTTAGTTAATTCCGCCGGTCTAAAAATGGGTAAAACCGAGCAAGGTGCGGTGTGGCTTGATGCGAATATGACGCCGCCCTATGAGCTATTTCAGTATTTTAGGAATGTGGAAGATAGCTCCGTAGAAAAATGTTTATTTTATTTCACAGACCTTCCTGTCGATGAAGTTCGGCGCCTTGGTGCTTTAAAAGATTCAGCGATCAATGAGGCAAAAATTATACTAGCCTATGAAATTACTAAGTTGATTCACGGCGAGTCGGAGGCTGCCCGTGCGCGGGATCAAGCCAAGAATTTGTTTGGCGGATCAGGCGGTGACGATGCGCCTGTGGTTGAGGTTACTCGATCCACATTTGGACAAGGTATGTCGGTGTTGGATCTTCTCGTGGCAGCAAAAATTTGTGAGTCCAAAAGTGAGGCGAGACGACTCATTGAGCAAGGCGGTCTTTCAATCGACGACGAAAAAATCACGGACCTTAAACTGATCATATCAGTGGGCCGATTTGTTGATGGGTCGAGTGCGCTTATTAGAAAAGGTAAGAAAAACTTCTATAAGCTGTTCATACGCTGATCTCGAGGTTATTTCGGAGCATGCTCGTGGGGTTCACCTTGGAGCTCGGGCGGAGCTAACTGACCCATACACGGTAGGAATGCGTATACGTATCGGTACTGCCCGGTGTCATGACACTCGATCCTTCCGCGTTCAAAGTTACCGGGAACGTGGTCAAAAACATATCGGCAGTAACCTTTTCGCCCTGGTGGCATGGAAACGTCGCTGATAAAATTTTCGACGGTCATCTGAAATGCGCGACCCGAGTCGATCGTCCAAGGTTCAAGATCTTCTTTGGGGGCCTCTACGGGAGGTGCTGACGTCTCTGCATGGGTGCCGCCATTCTCGGCAGCGGCCTGTTTGGCCTGATCCGCGTTCTCAGACTGCTCATTGGGCGTGGCGCTGGGTGTCGGAGCTTTCTCGTCTATAGGTTTTTTTATTTTTTCATTCTCACCCCAGACCTCACCAGGCCTTGATAGGTTCAACGACGTGATTCGCTCGTCTTTTTCGGGGAATCGGATAACCCATTTTGTATTGTCGAACTTGGTCAGTGTCACTTTCCTGGGGATAACATTTTTGTCGCCAGGCGTCGCGACGCAGTTTTTGAAATAAATGGGTGTGCTGTTAGCTTTGAAAAATTCAGCCTCAGGTGGCAAAACTTTTGCGACAGTATATGGTGTTTTCCACGTTACGGGAGTTCCGAAGTCTCTTTGCCCTGTTTTGATGGTCCATTGAATTGAACCGGTTTCTAAATTCAAATCAGACAATGACCAGTAAACGAAACGCTCCTTGCAAACTTGGATGTCCGCACGATCGGGTGATGTAGTGATTGAAAAACAAAAGCCTTTGGGTGGCTTTACTTTAATCGCGCCACCGAATTTTCCCGCATTCTTTGCGACGACCAGCCTGTCGCGAATGATGGCGGGATCAATGGTGGATATGGTTCCCGGTTTGGGATCAAAGTGTTTCTCTAATTGTTCAAGGCGTTTTGCAAGTGGAGTGTTGTCAGGAAACAGAGCCACCGCAAACAGCACCCCGGACCTTACTCGGTTCATAGTTTATCATCCCGCGATCTAATATTTTTTGAGCTTATGGCGGGTGCTCCCGCGTTCGATGAGCGATCTTCCAGGCCGTCACGTTTCGCTAGATGACCCTGCTGAGGAAAGCTCATGGAGCGAAGCTCCTGGGAGTCTTTGAGGGTGAAGTAAATCGTTTTCCCATCTGGTGACCAAGCTGGCCAACGTTCAGCAATGTGTTGAGTGGCAGTTAAAAAAGATCCTTTTGAATCGGGGGCAGTAATTTTAATGTCGTAGTCTGCGGCTTTATTTCCGACCATTCGTCCGCCCGCGTAGACAAGTAATGGGCGCTCTGGGTGCCATTTGGGGTCGCGACCGAAGTCGAGAAACTTAGGCGTTTCGCCGTGAGTGCTGACATACAATTTTCCAGAACGTGTGGCCCAGGCTGCGGTTGTTCCATCTGGGGAAATATCAAATGACTCAATGCCAGAATTATCATCTGGCAGTTTTTGCATGGCAAATCCCGCATCCGTAACGAATGTCACACCTCTCTGCGCCATCACCCATTTACCGAGATCTTTCCTCTCCCCGGACTGCCAAAAGGCTAGTCGATTATTTGGGAAGACTAGTTTTTTACTCTTAATGCCGGTTTTATGCATGATAAGCATGCGGTTATCGCGTGGATCAAACGAAAGTAATCCACTGGCGCCATCAAACGAGTCGACATCTATATTTTTTCCTAGAGTGACGTCCCAAGCTCTAATTCGCGATATGGTCCTGCCGCTCTTGGACAGGAGCTCGCGGTAAAAGAGTCGCATACCGTCTGGTGACCAAAAAAATGACGGGCCTATGAAATGACCGCTCGGTTCCAAAATTGAACCAGTCTCCATGTTCAAAATACGAATACCCAATTTTTTGTCCGGTACGTAGGCGATAAATTTTGCATTCACGTTTGGAGTGATGTGAGACAAGCCCGAATCAAGCCTGACCCAGGTCCCTGGTGCAAGGCCCTTGTCGGCTTTTTTTGCTGCGTTTGATGACGACGGCTGAGCCGGATTCGTGGTGCTAAGTTTCCCGCTGCTGGCCGCATTTGACGCGTCTGCATAGCTCGTCAAGCAGACTACTAATAGGGCGGTGCCAATGGACAAATGAAGAAAACTGCGCATGACGTAAACCTTCCGCGACGGAGTTGAGTTCGATATTGCGATGATGTTTTGCCTCGCCTCTAATTATAGCAGACTTTACCGCTTGATCAGCATCAGTAATATCAGATGGTTATACCGACATTGTCCATCAGAGCATCCCACAGGGATCTCCATAACTCTCGGTAAAATTTTACGGGGTATCCAAATTAATCAAATAAATACAGTGGTTTAAAGCGGAGGCCTGGCGCTCTTAAAGAAATCCACCAAAAATTCCGATACGATGACAGTAAATTGGGACGGGAGGTCGATCCATATGAAGGCACTTTTTATAATTTTGCTCTCTTTTGCGGTGATCGCTCCTGAGGTTTACGCGAAGGCTAAAAAGAAAAAAGATTCTGCATCCTCTCAGGGGTCGGCGTCCCGTGAGCGGGTCATAAGTCGTGAAGGTCGATCGAAAACTGGTTCTAAAACCAAGGTTGACTTCGGTGATACGGAGATCGGCGGCGCTGCCAAGACGCCCTACGGATCACTTTTAAGCAATACTAAATCCAACAAAAACTACGACATGGTTCCCATTCGCACCGACTGGAGGCCAGAAATGTTGCAGTCGGCATCTTCGCTAGATGCGGGGCGATCTCGTTAAAGTGACTATAAATTTACAACGCAGTAATCTTAGCGATTGTGTCGTCTAAGGTTGCCACTGAGTCCTTTTGAATCTTGATATACCTATCAGCCATGTATCCCCACTTGTCTCCAACATAGACGCTCGGTAGCTCGGGGTTTTTGAATACAGTAAGAATTTCGACGTTTGCTAAAATGGAGGGCGATGTCAGTTGATGTTCTTTCGCAAAAGCTGCAGCGTCTGTTTTGGTGTCATGCGAAAAAACGAAAAAGACCTGATTACTAGATGTACTGTATTTTCTAGCTAATTGCTTGAGCTCGGGCATAAGAACCTGACATGGCTCGCACCAGCTTGCGATAAAAATGACGACAACCGAGCGGCCCTTTTCAGGTTTGAAAGAGAGTGTCTGTCCATCGGTGATTGACTCGCCCTGGAACGATGGGAACTCCAAGACTTTGCCAGCATTGTATTCGCGCTGGGGACCGGTGGGAGCTACCGGAGCTGGCGCGGGTGTTGGCTTAGGGTCGACTTTTGGTGTTTCACTAGCGACAAGTTGGGACGCCCAACCCAACACGACAAGGGCATATAGTTTTAGACATTTCGTCATACTGGTTCTCCAGGACGTGGTAGTTTATAATCAAGTCTACCATGATCCTTTCGGGAAAGTAGGGCTGTGTTGCAAGATCGAAGCAAAAAAATTTTGGATTCTTGGACGTTTTCTTGGCCAACCATGCATGTTTTGATCGGAGGTCGATCCTCGATTGATCTCCCTGAAATTCAAATTGGAAGCCGTGAGGAAGCCACGGCATTCATTAAAAGTTATGGATATGACCCTGATCGAACCTACGATGCACGACTTATGCACGCCACAATTTGCGAGTCGTTAGGGTTTATCGAGCGTTGGCTTATGCCGAAAGAGTGGAAAAAGGGTGTTCAACCACCGCAGGACGTTCTCCTGTGCTCGGATCCTCGGGATCTGCTTTTGTGGGCCTGCGATCGAAGACCTGAGGCGATGCAGCGCCGCATCTGGAGCTGTGCAATTTTGAGAGTCATGCATACCATCGCGCATATTGAAGGAGCTTTTCGATACTCAGATATTGATGTTGCTAGAGATGAAATCACGGCAAGATTTCAGTCGATCATTGCCTACGATGAACGTGGTGACACTTGGATTCAGCATGGTGACGTTCGCATTAAAGTGCATAAGCTTGATTGGAAAACGCTTAAGTCACGGGAGTCGGTGCTTCTTAAACTTTTGCACAAACGAGCTAACGTTGCTGAGACTATCTATGACATGTTGGGCTTACGCATTGTTACGGAAACTCAAAGCGAAGTTATGCAGATTGTGAAAATGCTCTACAAGAGTCACGTCATAAGCTTTCCAAACGCTATTCCTTCACGAAGTCGAAACTCGTTACTAGACGCGGATGAATTCAGAGTCAGGATGGATCAGCTTCGTGGGGAGTTTATGACTGGAAAGCTGAACGACGAACAATTCGTTGAGAGTTTGGATCATCTAGAAGTTTCGCCACCAAGTGAGGACAAAGAAAATTTGCATAGCGGTGTGGAATACCGAGCGATACAAATGACGTGTCGACAGCTTATTCGAACACCAAGGCCGCTGACTGTTTTAAGAAAAAACCTTCAGGCTGAAATTGACTCACAGCCGAAAGGCAAGGTTTCTAGGCGTAATATTGAAGAGCTCGTGGCGGTACTGAGAAATATTGCTAGGCTCTCCGGTGATGATGAATTTTCATTTTTTCCCTATGAGATCCAAATCATGGATAAAAAATCCTGGGAAGTCAGTACCGTTGGAAAGGCGTCTCATTCTCGCTATAAGAAATCTCAACTCAAAGCTGCTCGGCGAAGGGTACTCAACGAGGTTCTTCCGCTGCTGTAAAGACTGACCGGCCCCGGGTACTTTCTCCCGGGGGCAGGTTAAGGTGCGGGGGTCTTTTGAGGACCTGTCTTTTGTGCAGATAACAAGGAAGGACTTTCTTGACGCTCGGTCTTCTCGTTGCTCAAAGCCGGTGGGACTGATATCGATCCTCTAAAGTTAAGTTTCGAGTCGTCACCGAATGTTGAATCCCCAAGAGACGCGGGCAAGTGGAGGGCCAAATGCCTGGAACCCATATTCCGTCCAGGTTCCATAAAGGGATTCGGAGAAGCACCAAAAAACTTTAGAGAGAACGCTAAGATCCTTATTTTTATCCTATAAAATCATATAGTTAAATTTGCTTGGCGCGAACCATTTCCAGCGGTATCGTACGAGGCCAGAAAAAACTGGTCTCTATTTAATTGGGGAGCCCCTCGCAGGGGGCGCCGCGTGAACTTTTGTCTGGATATTGTCGTTGAAAGAAAAACCGTTGAGCGTCCTTAAAGAAAATGCGCCGTCCTCCAATTCGCGTGGATGGATCACTTGGCTGGCTTGGCGTCAATTTATAGCTAGGCGCCAAGGTGGCGGCCTGTCGTTCATGACGGTTGTGTCGATTGCTGGAGTCGCCATCGGGGTCGGGGCGTTGGTGTTGGTTCTTTCAGTCATGGGTGGATTTGAGGCTGACTTAAGACGAAAAATGCTGAGCGGAGAGCCGCATCTGGAAGTGGTGTCGGCGACAAATGCGCTGGGTGGTTTTAGTCTAAAAGAATATCCAGTCCAAGCGTTTAAAGATACGCTGCCCGAGGCCGTAGCGATTGAACCGTTTGTGAGTAGTGATGTCGTATTAAAGCGTCGTGGTTTTGTTACCGCTGCAGTTTTGATTGGAGTCCGAGCAGAAATGGAGGGCACGAGACTTTGGGCCTTCGATGGTGCCTTTAGTGAAGGGCAGTTCTCGGATATTTACCGCAAAAGAAAGCCTGATGTTCCACAACAAAGTGGCGTGTATGATGAGCTTCCTGGGATCGCGCTTGGTGATAAACTGGCCCTCCAAATTGGGGCAGATGTGGGTGATGAAATCACAGTTCTTAGTCCGCAAGCATCACCATCATCGGCTTTAGCTGGCGGTACGCTTGCAAGACGCTATGTCGTTACTGGAAAAATAAGCACGGGTCAGATGAGCTACGATAGCAAGTGGACGGTCACATCGCTCGATGAGGGCCGGTATTTCATGGCAGACTTTGATCCATCCCTCGTGACAGCCGAGTACGTGACAGGCGTAGCCATCAACGTCCCAAATCCTCTCGAGATCGACAGTTTTGCTAATAGGCTGAAAAAATGGGCAGACCTATCTGCCAAGACCTGGCAGATGACAAATAAGTCATTGCTCTTTGCTCTCAAACTGGAGAAATTCACCATGGGAGCCATCTTGATGCTGATTGTTTTAGTTGCAGCATTCTCCATCAGCGGAACGATGATCATGACGGTGTTTCATAAGCGTGCGCAAGTTAGTATTTTGCGCTCTCTCGGCATGAGTCAAAGCGAGGTGGTTAAATTGTTCTTGTCGCATGGTCTAACCATTGGAACTGTGGGCGTTGCGTTCGGGTTGTTCTTTGGGTTGGTGTTTTGTAACCTGATTCGTTTTACCAAGCTATTCCCTTTGCCCGAGGGGATGTACCTGCTGCGAGTGTTGCCGGTGAAGTTTTTGCCATTTGAGTACTTTGTTATTTGTTTTTGCGCCTGGGTTTTTGCTCTCTTGGCGTCGGCCTATCCTGCCGTCGCCGCGGCTCGCCAAAATCCCAGCGACGGAGTCCGTTGCGAATGACCAGCGTCTCAACAAATTCAATAATTACTTTAGACTCCGTGCGGAAAGAATACACGATTGACTCGGCTAAGGTTGAGGCGTTACGGGGCGTGTCCGTCAGTGTTCCGCAGGGAGCCATGGTGGCCGTGACGGGTAAAAGCGGTGCTGGAAAGAGCACGTTATTGCACATTATAGGTACACTTGATCGGCCCACGTCCGGACAAGTCATGATTAATGGAGTGGATGTATCTAGGCTTAGGGATAAGGACTTAAGTCGCTTTAGAAGTCGAAGCATTGGTTTTATTTTTCAGATGCACAATCTGCTTCCAGAGTTTTCCGCCATGGAGAACGTGATGATGCCTGGCATCATCGCAGGCTTCAGAATAACGGAGCTTCGCGAACGCGCCGCAATGCTGTTAGGTAACGTCGGTTTGGGCTCACGCCTGCATCACAAGCCGGGTGAATTGTCCGGCGGCGAACAGCAACGTGTTGCGATAGCAAGAGCGCTTTTTATGGCGCCACCGCTGCTTGTCGCTGATGAACCCACAGGTAATCTAGACCGTAAAACGAGCGTAATGATCCAGGATTTACTATTAGAGTTGGTCCGTTCAGAAAATATGACTTTGATTTTAGTAACTCATGATATGGAGCTTGCGGCCCGACTGCCTTCGCAGTTGGTCATGGAAGATGGCATTATCATGCGAGACGAGGTAGTGCATTGATGGGCTTTTTGAGAGAATTCAGAAAACTTCCACTGGCAACCATTCTTATGTTGTCGTTCGCCGGGTCAATACACGGAGCGTCTGAGGATTCATACCTCGCCCAAACGTCTGCATCACCTGCATCTGCGAGGCCCAAGACTGATAAATCGGCGAAATCAAAAACACCGACTAAAAAGTCAGCGTCTTCGCCCAAGGTTTCCAAACCCGCTGCCAGCTCAAAACGACAAGACCCGAGCCCTGCGTCAAAGCCTGCAGCGGCGGAGATGCCCCGAGGCTCGGCGTCCGTTGGTTTGGCGTCTGGTCCGTCAACGATCGAAGATATTGTTGTTCGTGGTAATGGGCGCGTGGAAGCCGACGCCATCATTGCAATGATTAAGTCAAAGCGTGGTAGTTCGCTTATGGAGTCAACGGTACGTGAAGATCTTGAGACGCTCTATAACCTTGGCTACTTCAGCGATCTTCGTTTTTTTAGAAAGCAAAATCCAGGTGGGATCGTTTTGGTTATTCAGGTCGCGGAGAAGCCAGCGATAACGGCAATCCAATACGAAGGTCTTTCAGAGGTGAAAGAGGACGATATAAAAGAAAAGATCGAGACCAAGCTATACACGATTTTAAACGAGGCGACGATTACCTCGGATTTACGAGCGATCGAAAAAGTGTACGCTGATAAGGGCTACTACTTAGCTAGAGTTTCCTACTCAATGGAGAAAACAGGCGCCAATGAAGTGACGTTGAAATATATCGTCGACGAAGGTGGTATGGTGCAGGTTTCGGATGTCTCGATCGTGGGCAATGAGTATTTCTCCGATGCCGACCTCATTCAGAAAATGGCTAGTCAGCCCTTCACCCGCGCATCATCCTACGGCTCATCGGCATTATTTAAAGATGACTTCATAAAAAATGACCTCGGACTACTGCAGTGGATATACAAAGACTATGGTTTTGCCGAAGTTCAGGTTGCTAAGCCCCATCAGGTCATGGATCCAGATCGTCAGTTTGTTCGTATTACCTATAAGGTCGAAGAGGGAATGCAATTCAGTGTGGGCTCCTTGGACCTCTCTGGAGATCTTCTCTTTCCCAAAGAGGAACTGATTTCAGCCATGAAGCTTAAGCCAGGCGAGTTGTTCCGTCATGGCAGGTTTCTGAAGGACGTTGAGTATTTGACGGATAAGTATGGTGACCTGGGTTATGCCTATGCTGACGTCAACCCTATTGTCACGTTCGATCGCGAGAAGAAGTTGGCCAACATCAATTATGAAGTAACCAAGGGTGAGAAAATTTACTTTGGAGACATGACGATCATAGGTAACACAAAAACTCGCGACAATGTTCTTCGCCGGGAATTTAAAGTTAATGATGCCGAGCTCTACAGCTCCACGGGGCTATCGGACACCCGAAAAGAGCTTTCCAGACTCGGATTTTTTGAGGACATCCAGGTTCTCAAGGAGCGAAATGCGCGTGATGAAACCGTTCTCGATATGAAATACAAGGTTAAGGAAAAGCCAACGGGTCAGTTACAGGCTAGTATTGGTTATGCTCCGCAGCAAGGCGGCTCGTCCAAGGCCGGGTTTTTTGGGCAGGGTGCTTACGACGAGCAAAATCAGTCAGGGCATGGCTATAAAACAAGCTTCCATGCTAAGTGGGACGGTTCGCGAAACTACAATAGAGATCTGGGTTTCACCAACCCCAGGGTCAATGACTCGCTCTGGTCGGCTGGTACAAACGTAGAGTATTCCCATGCTGTGCAGCAGATCATTTCTGATGTTGAAGCCGAGGAGAAACGCATCGGTGCTAGCGTGTTTGTTGGCCGTAAGATAATCGAAGAGATTGCTGGACGGATCTCCTTGCAACTCCAAAAAACAGAGCAGACATCAGACCAATATCTTGTCGATAAATTCCAGATGCGCGGCATGCAAAAATCGATGATCTTCTCGCTTTTCAGATATTCCACGGATAACAACATCGCACCGACGGATGGCAGCGAGATTCGGGTTGATCATCGGATCACGGGTGGGCCGATTCTTGGAGGCGACTACCGGTATCAGGAGACGTCGTTGGACGCGGCATATTATATACCATTGGACTTCTCGGAAACGTTTAGGACGTATTTCAGGCTGTCAGGTAATTTGTCTTACATTTACTCATATCTTGGATCCCAGGTGCCCTTTATTGAGCGCTACCGATTGGGTGGTTATAACGACATGCGAGGTTATGATTGGCATGCGCTAGGTCCGAAATTTTACATGTACCGTGCTCCCGGTTTTGAGCCTCAGTCCTATAATCGTGGCGGCGATAAAAAACTCCTGTTTCAGTTTGAGTACTTTGTGCCCCTAATTCCCGAAGCAGGTATAAAGGCATTGGGTTTCATGGATATGGGTCGGGTGTATGATGACTCCGAGCTGATATCCCTTAAGGACATGTCCCGTGACGTGGGTTTTGGGTTCAGGTGGCAGACTCCCATAGCCCCGTTCAGATTTGAGTGGGCGTATCCCATCGTGGATGGAAAGTTGGGGGATCCCCAGCCGATATTTAGCATAGGATTTTGATGCTTATTTGTATTCGACGAGTTTTGTGTCATTAGATTTGAAGGCGTTTATTTAAACCTAGGAGATCTCTAAGATGAAAATGTTAAGAAACGTGATCCTCGCCCTTTGTTTTTCGTCGGTCTCGACGGCGGCATCTGCATCAAAGTATGGGATCATTGATATGCAAGCCGTCATTTTGAATGTGGCTGAAGGCAAAGCTGCGCGCTCAGATCTTGAAAAAAAGATAAAAGCGAAGGAAGCCGAGTTTAATAAGAAAAGAGAAGAACTCGATAAGATGAACAAAGATTTTCAGACTCAGTCGACATTGATAAGTGAAGAGGCTCGGTTGAATAAGCAAAAGGATTTTCAGGAGAAGTTTCTGGCGCTGAGAAATGATGAGATGTCATTTCGTGAGAGTATGAAACGTGACGAACAGAAAGCCACGCAGGGCATTGCCGCCAAGGTGGAGGTCATCGTTCAAAAGATGGCAAAAGATAAGGGGCTTGAAATCGTATTTGAGATCAATAATTCTGGTCTACTCTATCTCAATCAACCGGTTGATCTGACCAAAGACGTCATCGACGCATACGGGAAAAAGAAATAGACGACCCGTTCGGGTGAGGGGGCTTTAATCAATGGAATTCACGATGCCCATGGATGTCGTTGCGATCCAGAAAGCAATTCCGCATCGTTATCCGTTTCTTTTTATAGATCGAGTGCTCGAAGTAAAAAGCTTTGAGAGTCTTGTTGCAATTAGGAATATAACGATAAGTGATCCGGCGCTGCAAGGGCACTTCCCAAATAATCCTATCGTCCCAGGTGTCGTGATCGTGGAAGGTGCAGCTCAGGCGGCCGCGGTCCTTGGCCGGATCAGTAAAGGGTCCTTGACCGAATGCCTTTTCACAGAGATTTCTGAGGCGAGATTTAGAAAGCCGGTCGTCCCCGGGGACGTTTTGCGTTACGAAATAAAGCTGACTAAGCATCGCGGTGCATTTTTGTGGTTTGAGGCGCAGATGAGCGTCGATGGCGCGGAAGTGGCATTTGTGAAGTTCAGTGCTCTAATGAAGTGAAGTAGGTCCATGTCAAAGTCAAGCGAAACAAAAATTCACCCTTCGACCATCATAGAGCCAGGCGCAGAGATCGGCTCTGGTGTGAGTATAGGTCCGTACTGTGTGATTGGGTCCAAAGTGCAGATCGGTGACAATTGTCAGATTCATTCTCATGTTGTTATGAGTGGGCGTGTCAAACTTGGACGAAATAATCTTGTTTCATCGTTCGCTAGCATTGGATCAAGACCGCAGGATTTGAAATATAGAGGTGAGGACTCCGAGCTCTTAATTGGCGATAACAACATGTTTCGCGAGTACAGCAACCTCTCGTTGGGTACCGATGGTGGTGGTGGGAAGACGGTTATCGGTAACGACAACTTGTTCATGGTGCACACCCATGTAGCGCACGACTGTCAGGTGGGACATAAAGTCATAGCGGCAAACTGCGTGGCGCTTGCAGGACATGCAGTTATAGACGATGGTGCTGTGCTAGGGGGGCTCTCTGCGGTGCACCAATTTTGCCGTGTTGGGCGTTTATCGATGATTGCTGCAGGTGCCATGGTAACACAAGATGTGGTGCCTTACGGAATGGTTCATGGGGATCGTGCCCGAATAAATGGGCTGAATGTGGTCGGCCTTCGCAGGCACGGCGTTAAAAACTCAGATCTTCAAGCCATAAAAGCCATGTACCATTTAGTTTTTGATTCAAGTCTTACGTTGGACGATGCTATTTCAAAAATCCGTAAAGAGGTCGAAGACTCAGAGTACCGAAGGGTTTGGCTGGATTTTTTGAAAGACAGTGAACGTGGATTATGTCGCTAAAGCCCACCAAGAGTTATTTAATCTCTGCTGGTGAGTTTTCAGGTGATTTGCTAGCTGCCGAGCTAGTTCATTCGATAAGAGATGTTTTGCCCGATTATCTGCCGTTTGGTATCGCTGGCGAGACCATGCAGCTTGCGGGTGTTCGACCACTTGCTGATATTCGTGACTTGTCGGTCATGGGCATACTTGAGGTGGCTAGGCGCATTAACGACATTAAATTGATCGAGTCCAGGATTCTTGCCTGGGTGGATCGCGAGCATCCGGAATTTGCAATATTAGTCGACTTTCCGGGATTCCATTTCAGACTTGCCGAGCAGCTTCATCTGAGAGGCGTCAAAGTCTTTCAATACGTCGCGCCAAAAATTTGGGCGTGGGGTAAGGATCGCGTAAGTCAATTGCGCGAGCACTTTGACGCGGTATTTGGTGTATTGCCGTTTGAAGAAGAGTTTTTTTTAAGACAGGGAGTCCCGTATTCGTATGTGGGCTCACCCCACTTTGACCGCGTTAGTAAGATTAGCGTCTCTGCTGAAACTTTGGGACTTCCCGGTAAAAAACCGATATTTGCATTCCTACCAGGAAGTCGTCCTAGTGAAATCCAAAAAATTCTACCAACGATGATGGAAATTCGTCGCCAATTATTAAAGGTTTGTCCGGAGGCGGTCTGCGTGGTTCCGCTTGCCACAGGTTTAATCTGGCAGGACATTCAAGATGTACTCGGGGAGCCCGGTGCTCCCGCAGAGTCTTCATTGGCTTGGGAATTTGCTGGGTTCTGGTGGCTACGCGGTGGTTCTATTGAGCTGATGAAAGTTGCGCGCAGTGCAGTTGTTGCATCAGGCACGGCAACCCTGGAGTGTGCCTTAGCTGGGACACCTATGGTAGTAATTTACGCCATGAGTGATCTGAGTTATTTGATCGCTAAACGTGCGATCACGGTCCCTTGGATCAGTTTAGTAAACCTTTTAATGAATTCAAAAGTTGTCAATGAGCATATACAGTCAATTGATCCAAAGACCGTTGCAAGCGAGTTATGGGAGTTAGCGCAGGACTCGCTGGCCAGGCGGCAGATGCTCCATGATTTTGATAAGTTGACGACAGGCCTTGAGCCAGGAGCGGCTCAGAAAACCGCTGCTCTGATCGCCGAAAATATTAGACGCCGAGATATTTGAGATGCAAACGTTAACAAAAAAAGAGTTTGCAGGCTTTCTGGGACGGTACATACTAACTCCCATACTCTCACAGCGGACAGTTCTTGCGACGGTATCTGCAGCGCTAGTTCTTCTTGCGCTCACTCAAGCTATGGCTTTGCTATTGATCAAAGGATTTATGGCTGCGTTTTTTACAGATGCGGCGCGCCAGGTTGTAACGCTTAGTGATTTGCTGCCGAGCAACCTATCTTCTGTCGCCAGCATTCTGCCAAACACGTCGTTTCCGAGGGACGTTATGGTCTGGGCGGTGCCTTTAAGTATTTTTGTGGTAGGGCTTTTAAAGGCCTTTGCGTCATACAGCTACAATATTGGCCTCTCAAGAATGACATTGAGGGTTGCGCAGAATTATAGAGAAAAGGTTTTCGCGTCGGCTATGAAGTTGCCCTGGCTTTCATCATCGAGCCGTAGTGCTGGTGATTGGATGACAATTATTATGGCTGATGCTGCATTTATACAGACGAGGCTTTCAGATTTCGCTCTAGCGTTTCTGAAAGACACTGTTTTAATTTTGTCTTGTCTGGCGACTCTTTGGTTCATTCACTGGCCTGCTGCGCTTGGCTTATGTTTACTTGCCCCTATTATCGCATGGCAGATGGGTCGGGCGGGCAAAAAAATCGCATGGTACGCGGAGGCTTTTCAGAGTGCACTTGGCGTGCTGGCGAGTATCGTCCTCGGAATTCGAGGTCGGTTTCGTTACATGCGGGCGCAGCACGGCGAAGAGCTCGAAGTGCGTAAATTTCATGATAAAAATGTTTCGTACTTAAAAATGATGACAGGCTCGATCTTTATTCGGTCCCTCATTGCGCCCGGCATGGAGTTGCTCGGATTTTTGTTTTTTGCATTTTTTATCTTTGGCTGGAGCAGAAGGCTGCCTGGTTTTCAAGTAGAACCAGAGCTTGTTTTGCAATTTTTTGTGGCGCTTGGTTTGATATTAAAGCCGGCTCGGGAGCTAGGAGAGCAAGTGGCTAGGTGGAGCGAGACAATTGGTGGGTTGAAGCGGTCCATGTCAGTTATTCGTGCGGTCGAGTCTTTTGAGTCGTCCGATTATTCGATTAATGAAAAATCTGGTGAGCCTTGCAGATTCTCAGTGTTATCGATTCGAAAGATTGGCATATTTTACGGAGAAAGATCAGCTTTCTCTGCAGATAAGCTCGAAATAGGCGTCGGTTCCACGGTCGCAGTAGTGGGACCAAGTGGATCCGGTAAAAGTTCACTGCTTCGCGTTATCTCAGGATTAGTACCTCCCAAGATGTGGGACTGTAACGTGAACTGGGCCGATCTTCGATCGGCATCATCTTTAGTCAGTCAGTCGCCATTTTTATTTAAGGATACTATTAGAAATAACCTCTTATACGGCTACACGGGCCGCGAAGATGGCGTCGATTTGGATGCGAGGTTGTGGGCATGCCTCAGTGCAGTAAATATGTCCACGTTCTTAAGAGAACTGCCTGGGGGTCTAAACACAATGTTTAACCCGTTGGATAGTAATCTTTCTGGAGGGCAGGTCCAGCGTCTGGTTATCGCGCGAGCTTTGCTTCGAGATCCGCAGGTCTTATTATTAGACGAAGCGACGTCAGCGGTCGACGTGGCCTCCGAGTTCGAGATCACACAGAGTGTCATAGATGATGCGAAGCGTAATCACCGGGTTTTAATTGCAGTCACGCATCGTTTGCAGTGGCTGTCTTTGTACGATCAAGTGTGGTTTGTCGAGGATGGTCGAGTTGTGTTCGCTGGCTCTTTTGAGGCGATCCAAAAGCAGGAGCGATTCCGGTCGTTTATTTCAACAGAGGGCCAATTATGATTTGGCTAAAACCTCTTGATGTTTTGTATCGCTTAGTTGTTTGGGTTAGAAACGTACTTTATGATCTAAATTTGATACCGACGTTCAGTTTGCCTGGAACGGTGATTTCAATTGGTAACATTGCTTTGGGTGGGACTGGTAAATCTCCGCTCGTGATAAGCATCGCACGACGTATTCGGGAAATGGGCGGTGAGCCCGTGATTCTTACTCGCGGTTACAAAAGTGGCCTGCGGTCTGGAGAGTGGCAGGTCTATCTAAATGGTCGAGTGGTTGCCGGTACTTCAAGGGCGTCGGTTAAGCCGGACGAAGCAGTCATGCAGTCAAGAGAGCTTCAAAATACATATGTCATCGTGGGTTCGCGCCGATATGCTGCTGCAATGGCATTTTTGAAGGATCTTAAGGGGATCGCTCCAACGCATTGGATTTTGGATGATGGATTTCAACATCGACGTCTGAAGCGAGATCATGATGTTGTGATTCTCGACGCACGATGCCCTTGGGGCCCGTGTTTACCGGCCGGACGTTTTCGTGAGCCCAGCACAGCTCTTGTCCGAGCTACGACCGTGGTCGTTGGAAAGTCCAACAGTCCCGAACAGATCGTTGCGTTAATGAACCATCTAAGATCCTTTATCCCAAGCTTGAGTTGTGTAGTGTGACATTTAAGCAGGGTCCGCTACGACTAGCGTGCGGCCAGGCACCCTACACTAATAGTGAACGTTTTGCTTTGGTATGCGGAGTTGCCAATCCTGAGGATGTTGCCAATCAACTGAGGTCGTCTGGAGTTAATCTCGTAAAGGTGTTGAATAACCCAGATCATTCCTCATTTAATGTTCGGGATGTGCTTGCTGAGCCATTAAGTTTTACAAGTATTATTACAACTGAGAAAGACTGGGCCCGCGATCAGGAGTCTTTTGAGTCACTGGGTATACCGGTGTATGTTGTGCCTCTTCTTCTAGACTGGGTTCACGGACCCCCGAAATTTTTAACAGATAATTCATTAATTACGAATGGTTAAGTCATATCGTCATGTCTTTATTGGGATCTGCCGATAAGATAAATATTGGGAGGGGTGACGTCTTGAAAGCCTTCGTCTTTCTATTTTTGTCCTCAGCTCTGTTCTTGGCCTGTGGGCGTACGGAACAGAAAGTTGAGCTTAAATCCAGCCTACCGGATGATGTAAATGACGCTAGTTGCAAACGCGGGAAGTGTCCCCAGATCGATTATTCTATCGTGGATAGTTCTGGTTTTGATGTGACGACGAAGACGTTTGAAGGCTTAGTAAAAACTCCTATCGAATGGGCTATAAAGGTTAAGTCGACCTCACCTGCTGGTCGGGTTAGGATCGTTCTAAAAGAGTA
Organism: Deltaproteobacteria bacterium; assembly: GCA_040381655.1. GTDB lineage: Bacteria > Bdellovibrionota_B > Oligoflexia > Oligoflexales > RGVZ01 > CAMDKS01. The sequence continues at coordinate 2,552 of JBEIGW010000010.1, read as the reverse complement.
TCCAATCGCTTGGATGAACTTTAGAAATAATGGTGCTCCTGGATCTTTGATGCTGTTCGGGACTCCCGATAGTATGACCGCGTCCAACTCGGTGACCATTCTTGCCCGCGATATCTCAAGATGCGTCGCACTTAGCAAAGATAGTAAAAATTGTAGTAATGTTAAGGTGGATTTTGACGACTATGACAAGATATTCATTATGAAATATACAATTAAGGATCAGTCGGCTGGTGGGGCGCGGCCCTGAGATGGGCTTTACGCAGCTCTTTTTTCCAGTTTGCTTGTCAATTCCAATATTTCACATTAATCTCACCTTTTCGGATTTTTATCTTAGCTCTTTCGAGGATGCTACGTGGTTCAGATAAGTACAAGCTCCGCGATTGTCGTTCATTTGGCGGATGAGATTTGGCTCATAGCCCGTCATAATGGGTCTGTGTCATTCGATGTGATTCGAAACGCCGCGCTGGCAGTAAATGCTGGCGGTAGGATTATTGCCGTCGGACCGAGGGCGGAGATTTTGAGTTCGATGCGAGGTGATCAGGTCGAGATTGTCGATCACGAAGCATCTGTGATTGTCCCAGGTTTTATCGACGCTCATCTTCACTGTCCACAAATCGATGTTATGGGGTCTGGTGGATTTACGCTCCTAGATTGGTTGAATAAGTTCGTATTTCCAGCCGAGGCCAGATTTTGGGATCGACAAGTTGCTAGTTCTGGCGCAAGGCGGCTAGTTCGAGAGCTTAAGAAAAACGGCGTAACCACCGCTGCTGTCTTTTCAAGTGTTCACGCGGTCGCCGCCGACGAGCTATTCCGGGAGTTTGACTCTGCAGGACTGCGCTTGATTACGGGTAAAACCTCAATGGATCTGGGTGCGCCAACAGATCTGCTTGAGGGCATTGAGTCTGATTTGGTTCATCAAAACGAGTTGATAGCGAATTGGCACGGTAAGTCCGAGCGTCTCTACTATGCAGTGACGCCACGATTCGCTCTCAGCTGTTCCAAAGAAATGCTCCGTGCGCTCGGTGATCTGAAAGCTAAATGGCCGTCATGTTTTATCCAAACACATATAAGTGAGAATAAAACAGAGGTGGCTGAGGTTCAGGCGGTTTGGAAGCAACACAGAGACTATCTTGCAGTTTACGAGGATCATGGTCTCCTGGATGGCAAAACATTGTTAGGTCATGGTATTCACCTAACCGATGCGGAGTTAAAACGGATAGAGAAGGTTGGCGCTACTGTCGTGCATTGTCCGACGTCCAACACCTTTTTGGGGAGTGGCTTATTCAATTTACGCAAGGCTCGAGATCTCGGCGTGCGTGTTTGTTTGGCATCTGATGTGGGAGCAGGAACGTCTCTGTCGCCATGGAAGACGATGCTTGAGTGCTATAAAATTCAGGCCCTTCAAGGTGAGTTTTGTTCAGCTTCGGAGCTCTTGTACCGGTCAACTCTTGCTGGGGCTGAGGCGCTCGGAATGGCTACGCAATCTGGCAGCCTAGAGGTTGGGAAATTTGCTGATTTTGTCGTGATTAACCAAAGCAGGAATTTACTCCTCGCAGAACGTCTCGTAAAAACTAACTCGGCTGAAGAGCGATTCTTTGCCACTATGACTCACGGCGATGATCGAATCACGGAGTCGGTGTTTGTGGCGGGTAAACAGATTTATCGTCAAACCGACCTGCTAAGTTAATGACGTTCGGTATGCCGATCCCAGTGTTCGAGTGTTTTCAGTAAAACAATTGTTATGATCATGATCAAGGCTGGCAACCAGAATGCCAGTTCGAATCCCGCCACATCCGCAAGGCGTCCTGTGACGTAGTGCATGAGCGCCAGAGCGGCTTGCATGCCTGATAGGGTCCACAGTAATAAGGTTCGATCTCGTTCGGGAAATCGCAAACCGGTCCATGTTACAAATAATGGAAAAAATGGACCAAATAGGCCAGCGGCCGGTAAAAGCCAAAGCCATCCTGTGAAACGGGCAACGCAAAAACAGACCAAGGCACTTAAGATTGACGTCCAGATAATGAGCCTGTGCCAACGGGGCGTGCTCCAGAGTCCACAGGCGATCCGAGTGACGAACATGACTGCGAAAAAAGCAGAGGCATAAATCGATGCTTCACGTATTGAAATACTGTGCTCTTTTACGAGGTACGTAGGTAGCCAGGTCGATGTTAAAGTTTCCGCTACAACGTAGCTGACCAGCGTGAGCACTGCCAGGATGTGGATAAATCCCAGTGATAGAGGCTGTCGACGATCTCGTCCATCGTCACGTTCCACGGAACCGCGGATACGTAATTGAATAAATATAGCGAGTGCGGCTGCAAAGGGCGCCGCGGCCATAAACAAATAAGGCCATCTGCTCGGAACCGATAGAACGAGTCCTGCGCTCCATGGCGCAAAAAAAGAGCTCAAGCCATAAATTGAGTGCAAGGCCGACATCATTTGTCCTCTACGACTATCCTCGGCACCCGCCTGAACATAAAGATTGCTTAGTGATCCCATCATAGAGATGCAGCCGCCAATGAGTGCGCCCCATATAAATAATCGAATCTTCG
>JBEIGW010000009.1:0-23601 GCA_040381655.1 Deltaproteobacteria bacterium | reverse complement strand
AGTGGGAGAAAACCGGCAAGAGGAAGGGGTCGGCATAGTCATGGTGTCATGGTAGGCGGCCGCGCCTACGAAATTAATTAAGTTTTTCGCGAGAAGCTCTCGCTTCAATCATCCTTGCAAGCTCCATGTCCCAGGCTGGAAGCGCCTCAACGAGGGCTTCCTCTAATTTCTTAAGACCAAGCCTCGAGTTTAAGGGTCTCTTGGCTGGGGTGGGGTAGTCGGAGCTATTGATTTTTTTGACCGACTTTACGCTCAAATCTACGCCGTATTCCCTGGCTAGCTGAAATATCTTTTCTGCAAAACCATGCCAGCTCACCTCGCCGCGGCAAACAAGATTATAAATTCCTGGAGACATTTTCCCCGCCGTGATTTGTGCCAAGGCCTTTAAAGTATACCTAGCGATTACGTCTGAACTTGTCGGAGCTCCGATCTGGTCTCCCACGACGGAAAGTGATTCTTTTTCGGCTCCAAGTCTCATCATGGTATTGAGAAAATTCTTGCCCTCATTGTCGTAGACCCACTGAGTCCTAAAGACGTAGGCCTTCGAGCAGTATTTGCTGGCCGCCACTTCACCAGAAAGTTTTGAGCGGCCGTAGGCATTAACGGGGCTTGTCTTCGACTCTTCCTGCCATGGCGTCTCGCCTGTGCCGTCAAACACATAGTCAGTTGAGTAGTGAATTAAGACAGCTCCTAAAGCTTGAGCTTCCTTCGCCATCACTTCAACGGCGTGTCCGTTGATGACGGTAGCAAGTGCTTCTTCTTTTTCAGCTAAATCTACGGCCGTATAGGCGGCACAGTTAATGATGACGGTAGGTTTGACTTTATTAATAGTTTCTTTAATTGATTGGTCACTCGTGAGATCACAAGTCAAAACACCGGGAGCCTTTGCGGTCATGTCCGCATAAAAAACTTGCCCAGTTTGCCGGAAGAGACTTCTAAAACTGCTACCCACCTGCCCGTAGCAGCCGATGACTAATATTTTATTCATTGGGGACACCCACCTTAATTGTTTATTCAATAAGCAACGACCCACCGACTCTACTTAGAAATTCGACCGCGGAAAAGAGATTTACGGGATCTATTTCTGGCTGTCAAAGACCCCAGATCCAGTATTAATTGTGCTTGGCCGACACTGGCTTAGCTCTTCTATTCTCGCAATTATTGAGCCAACTTTTGGCACAGCTGATTACGGATGAATCACTGATCGGCTGTGGGCAAACGTCAAATTGCAAATATACGAGTAATCTGTATAATAGCGTCGTGGAGTGGTGATATGAAGCAGGTTGTTTGGGAGGGGAGTAGCCTTGAAATTTTGAGGGGTTTCCCCGAAACGGTGCGGCGTGATCTCGGGACCAGTCTCATGTTTCTTCAGGTTGGTGAGGTTCCCGTTGATGCAAAGCCTTTCAAGACGGGGATGCCCGGAACTTGGGAGCTTCGCGCTTGGGACGCCAGTGGTCATTACCGTGTAATTTATGTTTGTATCGTTCGCGAACAGGTTCATGTGCTTCATTGCTTTAAGAAAACCACACCAAAGACTTCACGGATTGATATGGAGATCGCCCAACTGCGATATAAAGACTTAAAACGGAGGATTAACCATGAAAAAGCCTAAATCTAGGCGCGCAACTTCGGGAAATGTTTTTGAGGAGCTCGGCTTTTCACCCGAAGAAAGTAGAGTTCTCACATTAAAGGCTCAGTTAGCTGGCCTGATTGCGCGCGTTACTCGCGAACGTCAATTAACCCAAAAAGAGCTTGGAAAGATTTGGGGCGTGCCCCAACCCCGTGTTAGCGAAGTACTAACGGGCAAGCTTGCTGTCGTCAGCATTGAACGACTCATTGAGTTTTTGGGTGTGTTGGGGGTAGAAGTTATTTTCCGTGCAAAGCCATCGTCGAAGAGGGCGGGATAGGCTTTGTTAGGCTCAACGTAAAAAGATCGTTGGTCTGATAGCTCTAAGCAACCCTCGGCGGTTTGTCTGGTTTGATGACGGAGATAACAATCTCAAATCCCATAGCATTCAAAAGCTGATTTAACTTTTCCATGCCCGGGTCATGTTTTCCTGTCTCATACTGGTAAATCGAATTTGGGCTCTTTGACCCGATAGCCTTCGCGATTTCGGCCAGCGTCGCCTTCGACGCTGACCTAGATCTTGCAATGATGGCAGCAATGATCGGTGTGGGGTTTTTAAATGTCATGGAAAAGCCGACTTTTCCTGAAGACTTGATGGAGACTTGATATTTTCGGTCGTTGACCATCGTTTGCACGAGATCAGTCATCATTTGGAAAGCACTATTTTTTGTCTCCGACTGAGTAGAAACGTCCAGTGTTGGACATTCGATAACCCAAAACTTACCGTCTTTCCAAATATTACCTAGGATTTGCATGTTTTCTCCCGCGCATTCCTCAAGATTTTTTGAGCCGTAAATTCACTGATGTCGTTATGACGCGGGATATATTCCTGATCAGATCCATTCGTCCACACATCATGGCTTCCCCCTTGACGCTGAAAACACCATCCTAGGCTTTTCAGCTCTGTCTCCAGGTCACGACGCCTCAATATGTCCTCTTGCTTTATTTCAGACTCGGATAATATTTACATAAATTTATGTAAATATAAAACCTGTTGATTTTCAGCGAGTTATCGTTCTCAATTCAATTGAGATGACTTGCGCCTTACGATTATTAGACGCGTTATTATGCTAAGAATACCCTTTGAAACGTCTGATCCGCTAACGACATAAACAGATGAATCACTAATTGGCAGTTGGTAAGGGTCAAATTGCAAGTATACGAATTATACGTATAGTTAGCTCATGCTTTGTTGCGAGCATCCTTACCGCCTCATGACATGAATTTACGTCAAGCCTCTAAATTAGCTAACCACTGAGCAGCGTTTTGAATCGAACCATATTTGTTGGTAGTTGCATTCTCAATGCTTGTGGACCAATTGAATGGATTCTCTTGACGAGCTTCTTATCGAGATCCTTTGTGATAAAATCCTATATATATCAGCTTGTTATCATTGTGATTGGCCCAGCATTAATTTGTCCTGACTAATTGATGATGCTGGATTTAATTATAAGGACGGGATACCGGCAGCCTTTACGGATTGTTTCGTGGGAACTGCATTTTGGACAAGCTATACTCAGACCTAGATAGACACGATGTCCGTTTCGTTTTATAAGCAACTGATATTATATGATTATTTTAGCCTAGACCTGATTGGGGTGAAATCCGTAATCTGTGTTCAGGATTTTAAATGCCATGGAAACGTTACCTCGGACCGGGCGGGTCCGCCAGCTCCATATCTTGTCACAACTAAACTAGTTCCCGCAAACTTGTACGCGGCGAGGTGGCGATCGAAATTCCAAATCTTGAAAACCGATAGGATTTATCATAATTTATACTGAAACTTGAATCTTGCCAGAACCTTTGGGGTTTGTTTCCGACAAATCTAGGATCCCATGGCAGCAAAAGATTAATAGGTCAAACCAAGTAGAGAGGGGCAAATGCAATCTATGACGGCCTCTCTTGGCGCGAGTAATCATTTAAGGTCAAAAATTTACATGTGGGGCGTGACAAAATCTGCATCTTCCTTTGTTTTACATCTTGAGTTTTCACGAATTAACTACTCGAAGGGATCTGAGGTGTGCCAGTGGATCGCCTAGACGATGCAGCGGCACACGACTCTCGTTTGCAAGGTGAAAGCTCTGATTGTTTGTCTGAGCCAGCACTTGCTCGCAGCGATGTAGATCTTGATGAGCAATCATGCCTTGAAAAACCTCACATGGCGAAAGGTGTTGCAGTGATACTGGGCTTTTATGATGGGCAACAGTATATTGCAGAACAACTGCAATCCATTTTCGAGCAGTCACATCAAGCATTCCATATCTATCTGTGTGACGATCGTTCAAGTACCCCCTTTGATGTAAAGCAAATTGATCTTGATGCTCGCCACTTCAAAAAACTTAGAGTTATTTATCGTAATCGTAATGTCGGCTTCGCTAAAAACTTCTTAAATTCGCTTGCCGTGGTGGGGTGCGGTTATGAATATTTCGCTTTCAGCGATCAAGATGATATTTGGTATCCAAAAAAGTTAGAGCGAGCCATCGCATCAATTGCCTCAGTACCATCTCAAAAACCAGCGCTTTATTGCGCACGCACAGAAATTGCAGATACCAGCTGTACTAAAACTCACGGGTATTCACCGCTTTTCAATCAACCGCCGTCTTTTGCAAACGCACTGGTTCAGAGCCTTGCCGGTGGTAATACGATGGTATTCAATAAAGCTGCTCGTGATTTGATTGTCACCTCTTCACTAAATTCAACAATTGTGTCGCACGATTGGTGGTGTTATCAGATTGTGACAGGGGCAGGTGGTTATGTCGTTTATGACCCAGAGCCGTGTCTCAAATACCGTAACCATGGTGGTAACCTAGCAGGTGAAAACATCACTTGGGCCGCACGCTTGTCACGTATCTGTGGATTGCTCCAAGGCCGTTTCCGTGCGTGGAACAATATCAACCTCAAAGCGCTTTCGGATCACAGGTATTTACTGACAGAACCAAACCTACGGATACTGGATGATTTTATCGAAGCTCGGCAGGCGCACTTTCTCAAGCGGCTAATGCTTTCTAAACGGTCTGGCGTCTATCGCCAAACCTTCTTCGGCAACCTCGGCTTGTTTCTCGGCATTTTGCTGAAAAAGGTGTAGTGATGGCAATTTTGGTAACTGGCGGCGGTGTATTTATTTGCCCTGACTTTGTGATTGATTGTTAAGCCGAGATTAAGGAGAAAGTCAGCAATGTTTACAAATTTATTCACGCGGATCGTCCTAATAGTCTGGATGCTTGATGACTAAACGAAGCATAATTTTTGAAGGAGGATATTTGCGATCGAACCTTGGTCATGGAGTTGAGGGCACTCTATCCGCGGCAAATAAAAAGCATTGCTGGATGTCAGGCCGTTTGGACTGTGGGTTTGTATCTTTGGCCAACAATTCTAGAGCGCCAAACCAAGCTCCCAAGTATCACGCCCCAGCGTGGGCGCGAATAATTATATGGCACGATCTAGAAATCAGGATGCACTGGCCGGTAGTGATTACATCAAAGATTTTTGCTAGGGATAAGACCGTATTCTTTTTAATTAATCAAAAGTGGCGGTGAAGATGGCTCAACAATCGAATTCCGCAATATTACAACCAAAGGCCAGAGTAATTGCCACCTCTTTGTTTAAGGTCGCCCTTCAAGACTTTCAGGCAGGTATTAAGCAAAAGCATATTTTTTTGACCTTGGGTTGGCAGGATATAGCAACTCGTTATCGTAGATCGCGCGTCGGCGCATTTTGGCTTACGCTCAACATGGCAGTGCTAATCGCAACGCTTGGTATCATATTCGGATCTCTTTTCGGTACGCCGATCGCAGAGTTTCTTCCCAGCGTTACTATCGGGATAGTCGTTTGGGGGCTTTTGTCAGCAACGATTTCTGAGGGGTGTGAAAGTTTCATCTCGGCAAGAGATACGATACTTCAGGTCAAAATGCCCTTATCAATTCATATTTTCAGAGTTATCACACGTAATGTACTCATATTTGGGCATAATGCGTTAATTATCCCGTTGGTTTTTATTATTCTCACTAAACCAGTTGGTTTAGTAGCCTTTTATTCGATTCTCGGTATGGTGCTTCTTATATTGAATTCTATGTGGATGGTCTTTTTTCTTTCTATTATTTGCACCAGATTTCGTGATGTAACAGAAATTATAAAAAATATCATGCAAGTCATGTTTTATGTAACCCCGATAATATGGGGTGTGGGTATGCTGCCACAAAAAGTTGGTGCGGCAGTTCTTAATTTTAATCCGTTTTATCATTTATTATGCGTGGTTAGAGAGCCTCTCATGGGCCAAGCACCCACGATATTTAATTGGAGCGTAGTCGTGCTCATGGCGGTTATTGGTTGGACCATTGCGCTTGCATTTTTTAATTATTATCACAAACGGGTTGTATATTGGTTATGACTAATGCGTTTATCAAGCTAAACAAGGTCGAAGTTGTTTTCCCGGTTTTTAATGCGGTCAGCTTGTCGTTGAAAAATCGGGCCCTGAGTGCAATCACTGGGGGCAAAATAGATCGCCGGCAAGACGGCATTTCCCTCGTTAAGGGTCTTGAGAATATCACCTTAAATATTCGTTCCGGCGAGCGCATCGGGTTAGTAGGGCATAACGGAGCCGGAAAAACCACATTATTGCGCATACTTTCCGGCATTTACCCCCCTACTAGTGGCAGTGCCGAGATCAGCGGTGATTGTATTGCCCTAATTAATATTGGTTTAGGTATAGACCCAGAGGCTACAGGAAGAGAGAATATCCTTCTGCGGGGCGTAATGATGGGGATCAGACCTGCCGCAATTAGGAAGAAAACGGACGAAATCATTGCGTTCACTGGCTTAGGTGATTTTATTGACTTGCCTTTCCGCACGTACTCCACTGGTATGCAGATGCGTTTGGCTTTTGCCGTATCCACTTGCATTCAGCCTCAGATACTGATTATGGACGAGTGGCTTGCCACTGGCGATGAGGAATTTCGAGCGCGCGCAAACCAGCGTTTATCAGAAATTGTAGGTGCGGCGAAAATTCTGATCCTAGCAAGCCATTCGCGCGAGTTGCTGCTAAACAATTGTACTCGGGTAATTTGGCTTGAGCACGGAAAAATTCGTATGGATGGTGAATCTGAAGTTGTGCTTAGCGCTTATTATGGAGTGTAACGTGCCGTCTACCCTTGACCCCGCCGACACACAAAAGAGCGACATTCTGGCATCTGACTTGCGAGAAGTTTCCAGGATTATTCGCGAAAATAACTTGCTACTGAAGCGGGTTATAGCCATTCTTGAGAGGTCTGATTCAAGTCAGGGCAAGACCCCCACTTCTGTCTGGACACCGCCACGTGAAGATCGTGGTGTGAATGCGCGACTGGCATCGATTCAGCCAAGCTACGTTACCAGGGTGGAGCAATCCGATGGCGGATTAGGTACGTTGAATTGGTTGAAAGAAACGTGGGCTGGTCGCTTCTACCTGAAACGACTAAAAAATTATCCAGTAATACGCAAAATTGTCTTTTGGTCATGGACTAATTTGTATCCTATCTATTTGCATTTAATCGCGATCATTTGCAGAAATAAGGAGATGCGCTGGCGTCCCATAGTCAGGCTAAGTGATCATGCGGAGATAAGAAATGCTCCAAAAATAAGAGTTCTCAATGCCGCCAAAGTCGAGACGCCATCACCCGAGGTGATCCCTGAAGAAGACCAGATCCACCTTGTATCACCCCATGACCAGTATGAATTTTCACCTGTTTACGTTGCACAACTTAATAATGGGCAGGTTTATGGAGGAACTAATTTAGTTTTCATGGAAGATGCTGTGATTTGTCATGATCTATATGACTTTGCGCGTGATTTTACATCTGAGGAGATGCACGGCCGTCATGTTATCGATGTGAGAAAGAGCCGTATGCGATTAGAGAGAAGCGATTTTAAGCCAGAGAAGATGCCTGTTGCGGCTTCGTTCCTTGACGCTTGTGCGCCCAACTATGCGCACTGGCTTACTGAAGTGCTTCCGCGTATTGCTGTGTTTTGTGCTCTTGAGCAGTATGCAGATGTTCCCATAATTATCGATGATGGCTTGCATCCCAACATCATGCAGTCGCTGGCTTTGGTTGTGGGACATGATCGCGAGATTGTTATCTTGCCGGTGGGCAGGGCGATTAGCGTTGATGTTCTGTATATAACTTCGGTTACAGGGTATGTGCCATTTGAACGAAGAAATACGAAACTTACCAGACATTCCCATGGTCTTTTTAGCCCACTGGCTTTTGATCAGCTTCGCAAGCGACTTCTGCCATACTGTGAAAATTCCCAGCCCCAGGAGTTCCCTAGCAAGATTTATTTGCGACGAAAGGTCGGAGGGCGAAAAATTACGAATTCCGATGAGATTGAAGAAGTTCTTACAGACAATGGCTATGTGATCGTCGAACCTGAAAAGCTGACATTTCTGCAGCAGCTTGCTTTATTCAGCAGTGTGGATGAAATAGTAGCTCCGTCTGGCGCCGCGTTGGCTAATTTGATTTTTGCGCGTCCAAATACTCGGGTGCATATCTTGATTGGTAGATATCACGCTACGAGTTACTGGTATTGGCAGAATTTGGCGAGCGCTTCCGGGAAGCAAGTCATTTACTCATTGGGCGAGTCAAGGGATGGACAATCGTCCATCCATTCAGATTTTGTGATTGATGCAGGGGTTTTTCGTTATGCGAGCCACCCGATCTGATGCTGAAAATATCAAGACGCATTTCCGTGGCAAATCAATCTTCCCAAGGAAGTAATTAATGAATTTCAATATATATTGCGCTTACGAACTGATCCCAGAAAGAGAAGACACCGATCTCCAACATCTTCTGGCCTTTCTAATCAAAAAAAATTATCTTTAATTATCGTAAGAGCTGTATTGACGGTTATTTTTTGTTATGTGTTTGGACTTGGAATAGGATGAAGACAGTGGAGCTCCCCGATTTGATGGAGTGTATAAATAAGATGATATTCGATAATGGGTTGAAACATGAAAGGTTTAGCGCAGGGATAACAAGTGCGTCCGAGGATGATTACTATTTCGCTTACGACCTCGCGCCACACTTAGAAGTTCGTCAAAAATATGCCAAATTCTCGCTTGAGGTGTGGAATGAAGCTGGATAAATGCCAGATTTACAATTTACCATCTATTAATGATCCGCGTGGAAATCTGACTTTTGTTGAGGCTAATCGTCAGATCCCTTTTGATATACGGCGCATATATTACCTTTATGATGTACCTGGTGGTGCGAGACGAGGTGGTCATGCTCATAAAGCACTGCATCAATTAATCATCGTAATGGCTGGGTCATTCGATATTCACCTGGATGACGGCTATGCAAAAAAAACGGTGCATCTGAATCGCTGTTACAATGGGCTATACGTATACCCCATGATCTGGCGCGAAATCGATAATTTTTCTTCAGGTGCGGTATGTATGGTTTTGGCATCAGATTACTACGATGAGAGTGACTACTACCGTGATTATACTTTATTCATAAAGGATGCAAAAAAGGATAACGGATAATGCAAGTTCCTTTTCTTGATTTAGGTCGCCTACACCGATCAATTCGACCATCGCTGGACAACGCCTATCGGCGTGTAATGGATGCTGGTTGTTTTATTATGGGTCCCGAATTAACAGCCTTTGAGGATGAGTATGCTAAGTACAGTGAGGTTAGGCATTGTATTGGAGTTGGTAATGGGTTGGAGGCGCTTCATTTAATACTACGCGCCTATGGTATCGGGCCGGGCGATGAGGTTATCGTGCCATCCAACACTTTTATCGCCACCTGGCTGGCTGTCAGCCAATGCGGTGCAACACCAGTGCCTGTAGAGCCAGACATCAAAACCTACAATATTGTTGCCGCTAGCATCGAGACAGCAATTACGCCGCGTACTCGCGCAATTATGCCCGTTCATCTGTACGGGCAACCTGCTGATATGGATCCGGTCAATGAGCTTGCTACAAAGCACGGGTTGATTGTCATCGAAGATGCTGCGCAGGCTCAAGGTGCTAAATATAAAGGTCGCAGGGTAGGCTCGCTAGGACATGCTGCTGGTACAAGCTTCTCCCCGGGTAAAAATCTTGGAGCGCTGGGTGACGGAGGCGCCGTGCTGACTAACGATGATGAAATCGCTAACAAAGTTCGCAGCCTGCGTAACTATGGATCTATAGTTAAATATCAGCATGACCTTTCCGGTTACAACAGCCGTCTAGATGAGTTCCAAGCAGCATTTTTACGCGAGAAACTGCTAGTGCTAGATGAGTGGAACGCAAGACGTCGAAAAATAGCCTCCGCATATTCAATTCATCTACAGGGCTGCGACCTCAAATTGCCTGTCGTATCTCAGTGGGCAGAGTCTGTATGGCATCTATATGTCATACGCAGCAAAAATAGGGATGCACTCAAAGCTTATCTTCAGAAACATGGCATTACGACGGTCATCCACTACCCGACGCCCCCCCACCGGCAAGCCTGCTATTCAGATTATAAAAGCCGAATCTTACCTGTCGCTGAAATTTTGGCGTTAGAGGTGCTAAGTCTGCCTATGTCACCGGATCTTCACGAAGATGAGGTAGAGCAGGTTTGCAAAGCGCTGAGAGCTTTTGATGAAAACTGCTAATTTTTTTTCGACTTTTTCGTGGCTGCGCACTGAGTTAAATGTAATATCGAGGCGTTATGGTATCTTGCAGTTGGATCGTTTACTAACTATTTCTGGGCAATTGAATCAAGGTAGGACGACGTTACCCGATATCGAGCCCAAATCGATCGATACACAGAGCTACTCACCTACTGCATCTAATATAATCGCCGGAGCAACACTTGAATCGTCGACTGACCCGGATATTAAAGTCGCTTCAAATCACAGGTCTTTATCAGTAATTGAAGTCTTGCCTGGTGAAAAGATACGAGTTATTTTTATCGTTATTTCGCCTGAAATTTGGCCATCGATCGAGCCCATTTGGACGCGAGCTCTAAAGGATAATCGGTTCATAGTCTCTATCGTAGTGCTCGAGAGTAATAATCCAGAGATGTCTCTCACTAGTCTATCCAGAGCAAAAGCGTTATTTGAAAGCACCGCAACGCCTTATTTCACTGAGCAGAACTTCTCGTTGGAGAATTATCGGCCGCATGTTGTGTTCTACTCGTTGCCCTACGGCAGCTTATATCCGGAGAGCTACAAGCCTGAGGTCGTGTCAGCGATGGGTTGCCGAATTGCATATGTGCCTTACGGCCTTGAGGTGGGTGGAGGCGTCTTCAATGCCCGTTACCAGTATGATAGCGAAGTTCCCCGTGTTGCTTGGCGGATTTTTGCTCGCTCTCCATCCCAACTGGTAAGCTTCAGCCGTTACTGCAGTTATGGCAACGGTCACGTCGTGGTTACGGGGCACCCTAGGTCTGAGACCGATAGAAGCCTTGAAATTCGGTGGCATCGTATTATAAAGGAGAAAGCGCGTGGGCGGTCTGTGATTCTTTGGACACCCCATTTCTCGGTCCTCACGCGAAGGAAATGGTCGTCTTTCCTCGATCACCACGAGACAATCCTGAGATTGATTGATAATCGATCGGATTGTTTTTTAGTGGTAAGACCACATCCTTTTCTGCTTACAAGTTTAGCCAAACATGAAGGCTGGGGTCACGAGCGTGTGAGCGCGTGGTTCGGCGCGATTGACGGAAAGGAAAACGTACATGTGGACACTGAGACAGATTACCGTCCCGCCTTCGAGATTTCTTCGGCGTTGATTGCGGATGCAGGGTCTTTCTTAGTGGAATATTTGCGTACTGGGAAGCCGGTCTGTCATCTGACGGGCAAAGATGATATTGGTTTAAACGAGGAGGTCCGCAGTCTTGCCTGCTTCTATCCCGGTGCGACGGAGATTGACATCGCAGCATTTCTGGACCGGGTTATCAAGAAGGGCGGGGACTCTTTGACAGAGGCGCGGAAGTCTGCTTTGCAGACTTATTTTGGAGTGCACAATCAGACGCCCTCACAATCCATCCTCGACGAAATCAGTAATAGCATTAGTAACAAGTTGCCACGTATTTATAGTGCGGAGCTGCCTACGTCACGGCGTCACAATGAGGCGTTTCAATATTGGTTAAAAGCAACATCGACCTTTCTTGCTCCTGAAACCTACTATCTGGAGCAAGACACCAAGTTGCGTGAAATTCTTAGCCGCCACGCAAAAGGGCGGTTTGCAGCTGATATTGGTTGCGGTAATGGCCGCTTTACTCAAGTCATTAGTGAATACTTCGAGTTCACCGAAGCGACAGACCCGAATGAGCAGCTCATTTGCGAAGCACGCGAGCTCGCCTTAAAGGCGGGCATCACCAATATATCTTACGCCGTCGAGCGTCTTGAACATGCCGAAAGTCTCACCACCTATGATTTTGTGAGCTGTATGGATGTGACTTCGGGCTTGATCGATGATGAGGAGTTTATCAAATCTATTTGGAAGCTCAAGGCAGCTATGCGGCTCGGGGCAAAACTTCTTCTAAAAGAAACACTCAACCTAGTCACCCCTGAGTTGATTGAACGGAACGGCTACAAGGCGGTCTACCGTAGCGTCAGGTCCTATCTCCAGGCGTTCGAGGCGGTGGGTCTTTTCTTGGAAGAAGAACTACTCATTGCTCAGGACCTCGAGAAAAGTCGTATCGCCAGCTTCTACGTCTTCTCGGAGTCCAAAGATGAGTGTCGCTGATTTGTTTGACTTTGTTTAGAACCAAAATTCGAGGGATGATACGTGAGAATTAAAACGAAACCAGGAGAACAGGGCGCTCCTCAGATAGACCCTGCTGCAGTGGAGAGGTTTTTCTGTAGACGTGCTGAGAAGGCTCAGACAGTAGGATCTTTACGAGCAGTCATCTATCAGGATAAGCACCCCGATTTAGCAGAGCGCCGCGATGCTGCCGAAAAAGCGCTGCTGTTACCCAAACTCGAGCTCAAAGGCCACAACCGCCTTTTGGACATAGGTTGTGGCACGGGCAGATGGACAGGAGTACTCGCGCCACGGGTTGAGTTGTATCACGGTACGGATTTCACTGCCGGTCTCATCGATATCGCTCGTGCGGCATATGGGTCGGCGAAGAACGTGCGCTATTCCGTACTACCAAGTGTCTCTGTTAGCTTGGATTCGCTTGGAGAGTCACGTGGCTTCGATAGAATTATTGTTCTTGGCTTGTTGATATATCTTAACGAGGAAGACGTATTCGAGACCCTTCGCCGGTTGACTAAAGTAGCCGCGCCGGAATGCCGTTTACTGATACGCGAGCCGGTCGCCATCGGCGAGAGGCTAACCATAAAGGAGCATTTTTCAGATGATATGGAGCAGGTTTACAACGCGATCTACCGTACCGAAGAAGAGATTCATGTCTTGTTCTCAGAGACTCTCAGTCGGTCCGGCTTCAAACTTCACGATAGCGGCTACGTCTACGCTCAACAGGAAATGAATAACCGAGTAGAGACCAGGCATAAGTGGTATCTGTTAGAAAGATCTGAGAGGAATTAGATGAACTCAAATTCGGCACGTGGACGTACAGCCTTCTGTTTTGATCTGGACGGAACTATCACCAAAGCAGAATTATTACCCTGTATTGCATCTGAGCTCGGAATCGCAGATGAGATAGCTGCGCTCACGAACGCAACAGTAAAAGGTCATATCGAATTTGAGCCGTCGTTCCGGCTGCGCTGCCTTCTTTTGGGGCAGGTTGACCCGCAGGTGATCCAAAAGGTGGTCGCAACTGTACCGCTAGATGAAACCTTGCTGTGCTTCATCAGCGATCGCAGTGAAGATTGCTTTATTGTGACAGGTAATCTAGACATTTGGATCCGACCGATTTTGGAGCGCTGTGGGTGCCGGTCATTCTCCTCGGTGGGTGAGTATATAAATGGTAGACTTCATTTGAAGAGCATTCTTAACAAAGCTAATGTCCTGAGAAGCATTCGAAGTGATATGGGCTATGATCGCGTAGTTGCCGTGGGGGACGGCGCTAATGATGCAGCAATGCTTGATCAGGCGGATGCCGGAATCGCCTTCGGTGGAGTACATGCTCCCGCCCAGGCTGCGATTCATGCAGCAGGATATGTCATTCACGATGGAAACACACTATGCAGCCTGTTGAGAACGCTATAATTGCTGCCGCAGGCCTCGGCTCGCGTCTGGGTCTTGGGCTTCCCAAATGCATGTTGCAAATCGGTGGTATCACATTACTCACCCGAATGATCCGTGTACTTGAGCCGCATGTCGCACGAATTCACGTGGTAATTGGTTACCGTGAAGATTTGGTCATCGAGCATTGTGCACGCTATCACCCAAAAGTCTCACTGGTTAGAAATCCAGCATTCAGGACTACTAACACTGCACAGAGCCTTGCACTCGGGGCCCGCTACTTGACAGGTAAATGTGTTTTCCTTGACGGTGATCTTGTTATAAATCCTGATAGTTTCGCTACGTTTCTTCGCCATGCCGCTATGTCAAAGATTCTCGTAGGTCTCTGCCAGCCCAATACCGAAAATGCTATTTTTGTGGATACCAAACAGTCTGCTAATGGTTTAGTCGTAATGGGATTTACAAGAGAGCAACGGACATGCTACGAGTGGGCTAATATTTTCACCGGTCCAAGCGATTTAATGAACTGTGCTGAAAATTATGTTTTTGAACATTTGGCTAAATTTTTGCCGCTACCCGGACATATGTTAGAGCTGGCCGAGATCGATTCGAGCTCTGACATGCGGTCAGCGGAATTATTCGTGATGAAACATGGGCTCTGAAGCCAGGCACAATTGGTACAGAAATGATCATCTTTGATAGATCTGTTCGTTCATTGATACAACAGGTACAAACTGTTCTTGATACTGGCAATGTTGACAGGGCATTGCGTCTCGTTCACAATTTTGTTGACCAGATAGTTGCCGAGCCTATCTGTACGGCTCAAGTTTTCGCATCCCATGGTCTGGATAATATATGCTTAGCCATTGGTCGACGTAATTTAGCTAGCTTGATGGGGTTACGAAATAATCACCAGGCAGAGATTGCAAACTCAAAAAATATAATTTATTTGGTTAGTCGGCTGCAGCGGTCTGGAGGTCATTCTCGGCTGGTTCAAGACTTCATTCGCTCGCAGCCAGAAAAAAATCACATAATTCTCTCAACGGAGATTGGGGGGCCTTCTGATGACGATTTTTATTCGCGACTCTTCTCCGGGCAGCAAAATGTAAGTTTTGTTCAAGCGCCCTACGGGGATTTTGCGATGCGATTAAATTGGTTGCAATCAATTTTACTGTCAAGTCAATTTGAACACGTGTATTTGTTTAATCACCATCAGGATAGTGTTGCTGTTGCCGCGATTGTTCCGGAGCTGGGGCTAAAAGGAAGTTTTATCCACCACGGTGACCATCATCTGTGCCTAGGCGTTCATCTTAAACATCTCACCCATATTGATTTGCATCCGATGGGGTACCACTACTGTCGTGATTTTTTGGGTGTGTATAACCAGTACCTACCACTGACTTGTGAAGACAAGCAATGTGTATTGCTACAAACTGAGTTTGTAAATGGTGGATCACTTACGACGGCTACTGCGGCTGGTTACAATAAGATCGAAATTCCATATTATATCAGTTATCTGGATGTCATTCCTTGCATACTGAAGGCCACAGGGGGTAGGCACGTTCATATCGGTAAACTAACGCCATGGGGCTTACGTCGGATTTACCGCAACATG
The DNA here is from genome assembly GCA_040381655.1 of Deltaproteobacteria bacterium. Taxonomy (GTDB): domain Bacteria; phylum Bdellovibrionota_B; class Oligoflexia; order Oligoflexales; family RGVZ01; genus CAMDKS01. The sequence continues at coordinate 8,253 of JBEIGW010000009.1, read as the reverse complement.
CGAAAATTGGGTGTCCAGAAAAGTCGATTCATATACATCGAATGGACATCATCTGTATGGCAAGCGTTGCAATCTCAACAGGTCGATGTTTACATAGCGTCATTCCCTTATGGTGCTGGTTTGACTCTGATCGAGGCGATGGGCGCAGGTGTACCGGTGATTGTTCACGAGCACATGTTTTCACGCGTATTGAGCGGCATAGAATTAGCATATGCAGAGGCATATCGCTGGTCTGAACCAGAAAATCTTTTGCTTCATTTAACCAATCTACGGCCTGAACGATTAGAACGGGAAAAGCAATTATCGCGTCAACAATATGAACGCTTCCATCTACCAAAAATTCTCGAAGCCTACTTGCGCAAGTCAGAGGCGTTTCCATTAAAAACTCCAGAATTATCCAAGAATTTTTCACCTCGATTGGATGATTGGGCTAGTTGTATAGCTTCAGAGGTGAATTTCAGATATCTAGCATTTAAATATTTGAAAAGGTTTGCCAAGAAACTCAGATCAATTTTTCATTGAAACATAGCTTAATGACCTAGATGTATTAGGACTTAGGATGCGCAAAATTAGTTTGATAAAGCTGAGCCCAAGCAGTTTCCTGCATGGGCTACGGGTCTTATTATACACTATGTGTCAACCCCAATTATGGATTCGGGCTGTCCACTAAAGTGGGAGACTTCAAAGATCGGCAAAAGGCTTTAGCAAGTGCCGTCACCAAGAGATCAGATAAAGTATTTCTTCGCGGTCAGACGTCCTAGTCGTATTAACTTTTAGGAGGTTACGATTACAACAACGGCATCTATTCCCAGTCAACTGCTCGATCTTAGGCTTCATGACATGCGAACGACGCTGGACAGCAGGCTAAAAAGAGTCAAAAACGGAGGTTTTTGCCAGGAAGACTTCTTTGGGTTCATGGTCCAAGATGAAGTTGATGAACGGAGTTCATCAAAAATTAAACGACTTGTAAAGCGCGCCGCGTTTAGATAACCAGCTACGCTGGAAAAATTTGACACTACGATTGATCGCGCTGTTGACAAAATAACGCTAATCGAACTCGCTTCGTGTCGCTTTATAGATGACGCTCTCAACATCCTCGTCACGGGACAAACCGGTGTCGGTAAAACTTATCTGGCTACAGCTATTGACAACACCGCTTGTCGCCTCGGATACAGCACACTCTTTTGCCGCATGAATACCCTAATCGAGCAGCTTTCCCTTGCAAGAGCAAAAGGCACTTATCTAAACCTATTAAAACGTCTCTCATCGTGCGATCTGTTAATCCTTGACGATTTCGGCATCAAGCCACTTGGGCGACATCATTATCAGGATCCGTACGACGCCATCGACGAACGCGGCGATGAAAAGTCACTCATAATGACATTCCAGGTGCCGCCAGAAGCCTGGAACAATGTCATAAGTGATCCGGTCAGCTGCGAAGCAATCACCGATCGAATCTCAACAGCGGAAATAAAAATTGTTATGCATGGGGTCACTCAACGAGCTGAAAAAAGGAGCCGTTCGGCAAAAGAGATTGAAAAACATTGAGCCTCTGTGAAATTAAAATAACAGCGTTCCTTAGGTCCGCTGAAGCCGGTGGCTCAAATCCGGTGAAATCACATGGCTCACATTTTTGAAATCCTGCACTAATACCCGTAGCTTGCGGTCACTAACTCAGATCCGGTGTCCGCGTTGCGCGGATAATTTACTTAGGTATACCCGACAAAGGTCTTTTGAAGCCTGAACAAAGTGGCGTAAACTTTCATCAAGCGACTAAATCAGTTTAGGTCTAAGCCATGGGGAAAAGGATCGATATTATTCGCGAAGCAACAGAACAAAGGTCTATCGCTAACGCTTAGATTTATGCTAACAGCCTTAATAAGTATGGTCTTAGTTGCTGTAGTTCCTAAATTTGCAACCGTTTACGGTCTCTTTGACAATCAATCGGTAAATCGTAGTTAAGAATCTGGACAAAAATTTTTCTCGGCATAAATCCCTAGGCCCGCTGGTATCGCGATAGTGATTACGATTCTTGAAGCCAATGCCATTTTCCCTGAGAAATACAAAGACAAAGTTTTACGATTCATTTTTAGTACTAGTCTTAAATTCTTCGATCCACTGCCGCACTATTGCCTGGTCATAACCTCGATGAAAATGTCTCCGCCAAGGATACGCCGAGTTATCAGAGCCATCTTTAAGCTTTATGGCGCTAGTTGGACCAACTTCCTTGGCTGGGGTGCCGGTAACGAGCGTGTTGGCTTTAACATTCCTCGTTACCGAACTGAGGGCTCCCACTAAAGCCCCCTCGCCTACGGTAACGCCAGGCAAAATCACTGACATGGTTGCAATCGCTGCGAATTTCTCAATCGTCACTCCTTTCAGCAAGGTGCTAGGAGGTGTCGGATCATTTGTTAGAACCACATAGGGGAAAATCCAAACGAAATCAGCTATTTTAGATTTTTGACCGATGTGTACATTACTGTGAAACCTAACAAAATCTCCAATATTACAATGCCCCTGAATATCGCACATAGTTCCTATTTGCAGATTTTGCCCGGCAACCGTTCTTTCGCGTACCGTTACTCGATGACCCGTGGTTAGTCCTGGGCCAAAACTTGATCCCGCATAAAATATGCTATGGGAACGAATTAGTGTGTTATCCGCAAAAATAAGAGGTCCATCGTGGGTAGGGTCGGCGGATGAAATACCTAGTTCGCAATGGGAGCCAATCGTAGTGTTGTCCCGAATGACGACGTTCTTATGCACAATAGTAAAGGGCCCTATGGAAACATTTTTTCCGATATGCGCGCCATCGTATATTATGGCGGATTTATGAATTGTTGGGTTTTCCATTTTTTAAATTCTTGTTAGCTGGTTTCCAGAGGGCTTTAATAAGTTTAAATATATGCGTCGACTGCCGATGATGCACTTGAAAGTATAACATCAGTACACGTCTGCGCAAGAAATAGTTATAATATGTTAAATTTTGCCTCGCACCCTATATTTATTAACTGAGTTCTTATGATAAGAATATTGTACGACATGTAAGAACGCTAAAAATTGAATAGCAAACTTGGATATTTCGGCAAAGTCTATCTGTGATTTTGGGAAAAGAGGCGACGTACCAAGATTTTTTTTACAGGACTCGTCCACAATCACGGTCCGCGAGCAATGTAAAGCCGGCACATTAGATGGGACTTTCGAAAGGTCTCGAATCGCTCGTTCAAGCTTATTGTTGTGCCAGACATCATCCTGATCACTAAAGGTAAAGTACTCAAATGTCCGTTTTGAGACTTTGACTTGTGTCACCTAAAGTGACTAAAAATTTGACAATCATTGTAGTATTTTACCTCTTTGGGTTTTGTGAATCGAGTTTTTGAAGTATCCAAACATTTGCCTACCCTGAAACACGAGCGCACTCTGCCCCTGGCAGCCGAGGAACTAAGAGTTCACTGCGGGCAACTTCGGTTATAGCCACTGCCGCCCACTCGGCAAATACTTGGCCGGCATCGTTTCTTTAAAGAACTGCTCAGGCTTCTGCCACAGATTAAAAAACAAGATGTGTCTCAGGGCAGCCACACCGTCTTTCCAGGTGATTTTTTTGCCTTCCATGTAGGTCCTGGGGAAGTAGCTAATCGGCACTTCCATCATTCGAACTTTTAGCCGCGCGACTTTGGCCGTGATCTCTGGCTCAAATCCAAAGCGGTTACTCTCAAGGTTAATGTTCTTTAGGATTTCACTCTTAAAAAACTTATAGCACGTCTCCATGTCAGTCAGATAAAGCCCACTGAATACATTACTTAAGATCGTGAGGATTCGATTCACCAAGTAGTGAAACGTCCTGTGGACTTGGAGTCCATTTTTCTTAAACCGGCTGCCAAACACCACGTCAGCCTTACCGGCCAGTAACGGCTCAATAATGGCTGGAATGTCATCCAATGAATACTCAAAGTCCGCATCCTGCACACCGATCACATCCCCTGTCGCCAGTTCAAAACCACGACGAAGGGCTGCGCCCTTACCCTGATTTTTTGGTTGCTGCTCGATGATCACTTGGGACTTAAAAGAGAAGCTTTTAAGGATCTGCCAGGAGTTATCCTTAGAGCAGTCATCGATAAAGACTAGTTCTTTGTCGCAATTTAGAGATAGCGAGTCGATCTGGGCGAGGAACTGCTCCAAGTGAGAGGATTCGTTGTAAATAGGGATGATGAGGCTAAGTTTCATGGAGATCCTTTAAGGCCGAGCGGATTTGAATGAGTATCCTGAACAAAATTTAGCATGTATCCACAAACCGATAAAACACTCAGATTAAAAACAAGGTAAACCCGATCAGCGCTGGTTGCTAGATGCCAATTAAGGTCGTTTGGGGTTATCACGTAAGCCATAGATACCGAAGCTGCATAGACTAGTGGCAAGCACGATATGACTAGCAATTTTTTCGGCATACTGAAGCGATATAAAAAAACCAGCGCACTAAACATAGTTAGTAGGTAAATCCAAGTTTGCTTTAAGGCCGACTTGCCGATTAAAGCTAATTCCGGGATGCTTTTGATACGGGCTGAAAACCTCATGAAAATACCGTCGGACATTAAATCATTGCCAACATTAAATTGTGAAACCTGAAGCTTCCATATCAGGAAAAAAAACAAAAACGGTAAACACGATAAGATAAAACCTCTCCATCTGCGATAGTTTAGTGGTAGCAGGCATACCCATACTAATAGAGCGGCAAGTGATCCTTCATTTTTTAGTAGCAACATCGAGGTACTCATAAGTGCCAGAACGATTTCGTCTGGGGCTATTTTATTAGAACCTTGCTTCGCCCACTCCGCTGTATACATATGCATGAGCATGACGCACGACGCTGCAAAGTACATGGCCAAAATCCCGTCCATGTAGCCGTTAATCAAAATGGATCGTGAGCTTAATAATAGACCTGCCAAAAGCAGGTTAAAAAGTGACTTATTTGATACTAAGCGCGCCAAAACCAATAATGGCGGCAAAATTACAAAAACCACGGCGATTCTTGGGAGTATTTCATTCCAATAGCCCGCACCCCTGGCGATTGATGCAGCCAGCGCCGGCACCAGCACAGGGTAATAATTGTGACTAAAAGAGCCGTAGTTGTCGAGTTGGGCGTACAAATTGTCGCCATAAAAAATACGCTTTGCGTGAAAAAACCAGATCGATCTCGCGTCCCAGGCAGACACAGGGTAGCCAAGAACGAGGAGGCAGCACACTATTGAAACCAGCCAGCAAACCACAGAAGAATAACTGAACGAACGTCTCACCATCAAAACGGCTAAAAGAGTAGCCAAATAAAGAAAGGGATGTATGAAAAATCCCAGTGACCACGCAACAAGATTCAATAAGTTCAGCGCAAGTAGGATGGATGCGACGTCCAGTTTTGATTTGAATAATCTATTAATTGCATTCATAAAGATATACCTTGCTCGCCTTTGAGATCTCCCGGCAATTATCCTTCGCACTGGTGGGCTTAGTGGTGAAAAATACTTTGCCGTCACTGATAATTCGATAGGGGTATAAATACTCAACTGTGCGCTGATACATATAAACATCGCCGCTCAAATCCGCAGCTAGCGAGAATTCTTTCCGTCCGGTTTCTGTTAAAATAGCCAACATTTCTTGAGCTTCGATCGGCAGTACTTCACCGCCGGCGCCAGGACTAAACGATTTGCGAAAAAAATCTAAGCCCCAAGGTTGAGCTTTGCGAAACATGTAAATAGCCGCTACCAAAATGCTTAGTGAGATGGAAAAAGTTAGAGTCTTCAATAAACGTACCTCGTTGAAGCGGCGCGACTTGGGAAACGTATGGCCAGGAACGTGAACTGCAATGGTATTGATCGTGCTAGTAATATCAAGTGTAAATTGGCGCTAATGCGGGATCCTTGCGGTCAATTGAGCTCTTTGTGATGCTTGCTGACACAACGCTTTAACAAAAATCTAAAAGACAGCCGCTCTATTTAGGCCTTAGGCGCGAGTCTTGGGTTTCTGCGCCTCCAAACTTAATAAACTTTGTTCCAGTTGAATCAACGAAAAAACCTATCCAACCAGAACCAGGAGCCACTTCCGAGGCCGATGACCGCAAGAACCAACAGCAAAATAAAGGTATCTCGTTTACCCTTGCGTAGCTGAATTATCGAACTCCATCCATGTACTGAGAGAAAGCCCGCTATCAAAGTAGTTCCGATAAAAAAACGTCCATGTGGGTTTACACCAGATGCTCCATCGAGCGGCACCAACATTATTGATACGACAATTGTCCAAATCGTCATAAGGATGAAGCCTAAGACATTTGTGAAAATAGCTCTGATATTTCCTGTCCAGAGGGCTAGGGAAAACCCAAGTCCCATCCCTGTTAGAATGGTGACTTTCAAAATCTGAAGAAAGATATTTGGCAGCGCCCGATCAGGACATCCAAAGCCCGCCCAAAGGGACCAATGAATAAAAAAATCTTGACCATGAATTCCAAAGTTTAGCCAAAATGATTTCAAAACAGCGGTAACGAAAGCAACTCTCGTTAGGTTGTGTGGTCTAAATTCGACATCTGGCACGGCCGAGGTTTGATAAATTAGCGGGTAAATCAACAAGACCAATGTGACTAGCCCTACGAATAAGCTCAGAACCCTGATCGGCGTCAGTTGTACATGTACTGATCTAGAGGTTATTTTCGTATTTTTCGCGCGATTCACGATGAGTCGCAAGACTGCTACAACACCGAGAAGAAGACATCCCATCGTCACGAGTAAGCTTATCGGCGATAGTCCGATCTGGTAAGCGATTAGCCCGAGTCTGTGCTGAGCCCCTGGGATTTGATCAACGATGTAGCGTGATTCACGAAACAAGAAAATCAAAAGACAAAAACTGGAAACAAGCGATAGGGTCCCTAAGATCCAATTTTTAAAGCCGCGGCAAGCCAAGCTAACGAAGACGTAGTAAGCGGATAGCAATAAGACTGAGCCTGCGATGCCGGTACGTCCCGACAGGAATGTTCCGGCGGCAAGTAGTCCAGACCATATGAGCATCTTAGGCATTATATTTTTAGGATTGATTTGAGTGCTCAGGCAGCCGAGCAGAAGACAAGCATATCCAGTTATGGTGATGCTGTGGTTGTTGGCATTCATAGTAAGAAAACCCAATGTAGGAATCACCAACCATGCACCAGCCACGCTTAATGCTAGTTGAGCGGGCAAACTTTGATGCGGAAAAAAAATAACCAACGATAGAAAAATCAGACAGCTTGAACTCACTAAGCTTAAAAACCTTAGGGCTAGGAGTTGCTGCTCAATTGGGAGGTTATGGATAAGTCCGCCAAATCGTGTTAGTGCAAAACCGCCAAGTGCACTCCGCGATGATACGTCTAGTGTGTATACATAATCGGGTGTTTTAGTTTTGGTGGGCTCACTCATGTCTTGCGAGCTAATACACGAGCTGATGTCGCAGTTGAGTCGGGAGTAATGAATTCTGGATGCCCATGCTCCCACCTCGCCAAGTTTTTTGTTTTGACCGGTGAGTGATAGGTAAGAGTTAAAATGAGTAGCCTCATCAGGCCCCTGCAGTGGCGGTGATACTAGTGCGTAATAGGCGCAAATAGCAAAAATCAACCCAGGCAGTGCGACGTACTTGTAACGTGCAGACTCTGCGCTCAGCACGCCGAGGCTCCCAGTGATCATCAATACGCAAAGTGTGACTCCAAGTAAAAAAACTAAACTCCCTAGATTCCAAAATTTAGCTAAAGCCTCGTATCGCGGCATAGTGGGCGCTTCTTTGATGTCGCGCATGGCCGCGCCTTGGATGGTTGCCATGATGGCCTGGGTGGGTTCGGTCACCGAAGATAAGCGAAGACTCGCAGGCGGGACTTTCGGCACGAGCATCACTGCCAGTGCTGAAGCCTTTAGGGTTGAAATCGATAAGGTTAACGTGTCTCCGTGTGACAGCTGACAAACCCCATCCGCGTCAAATCGTAAGTACATGTTATCTTGCAGACTGGCCCACCAAGGAGCTTTTAGCCGACAGGTAGGACCGGTTATCGTCGCTCCAAGCAGTATTGGATTTTTAAAATATGTTCCAAGGGTGATATCAATGCTTTGCACCTGCCAAGCTGAATCACTCTCCCATTTGAGTTCAGTGGTAAAAGCTTTAGCTCTCCAGACGTCGGATTTGGCTTCAAGCTGATGAACAGAGGTAATTTCAGAATGATTTCTGGCCGCGGTTTGCGAGTAGGGCCTGAGT
>JBEIGW010000008.1:0-24108 GCA_040381655.1 Deltaproteobacteria bacterium | reverse complement strand
GGTTGCTGATGTCAATGCACTCAATGCGCCTCGGCGGGGCCTGTAACCCAAGGGTCTGCTGCAGTGCTTCAAGGGACGAGCGGCGGCGATCCATGGCGCGTACTGCCTCGTCGTGGGCGTATTGGGCGTTTTTAGCTGCGATGGCGGCCAGGTCTGGCCAGGGTGCTCGCAGGTTTTTGAGCGGGCGCAGATCGGGGAGCTTCATGCCTTTGCTCTGTATGGCAGAAGCGATATCAGAGGCGTTATCAAGCTCGCGGTCAATCACAATTCTGGGTGGTACAAATCGGCCTTCGTAGTACTGAAGAAGAAAGTGCGGGAGTGTGTCTGCCGGGTTTTCGAGGCCACTGGCTGCAAAAGTAAACGAATCTCCACCCAGGAGTTTCCCATTGCGAATCATGGCCACGTGAATAGCAACGGCATCAGTTGACTCGGCGCAGGCAACGACATCGCCGTCAATGTCTGGGGCGACCATCACGGATTGTTTTTCTGTCAGGATATCGATAGCTTTAATCTGATCACGATAAGATGCTGCTAGTTCAAATTGTTCGCGCTCCGATGCCAGGAGCATCTTCTCTTGTAGAGCTTTAACAACGTCCTCGTTTTTACCTTCAAGCAACGCCATGGCGTCTCGCAGCATGGACTTATATGCGTCTTTATCAACTTTCAAAACACAGGGACCAAGACACATTTTCATGTGGTAGTAGTTGCAGACGCGCTTAGCGTGCGCAAATTCCCAATCACTACAGCGAATCAAAGGAAAAACTCGGCGAATAGCATCTAGAGACGTTTTCAGGCTACCCGACGCACTAAACGGACCAAAGTATTCGGCTCTGTCATCTTGGCGTCGTCTTGATATTTCAATTCTCGGCCAATCAGCCGAGAAGTCGATCCGTATAAACGGATACTCTTTATCGTCACGAAGGAGGATATTAAACGGTGGTTGGTGGTGCTTAATCAGTGTTCTCTCAAGAAGTAGAGCTTCCACCTCGGTCTTCACTAGCATGATTTCAAAGTCGTAGATCTCGCGTACAAGGGAGCGAGTTTTTGGCGAATGATCTTTACTGTCGGTGAAGTACGTCGATACCCTTGCCTTTAAGTCCTTTGCCTTCCCCACATACAAAACTTGCCCTTTTAAGCCCTTCATAAAATAGACGCCGGGGCTCTTCGGTAGCGCGGATATTTTTGAACGAATAGCCGGGTTCAACTTAGTCCCTCTTGTTCGCCAACTGATTGATCTTCAGGGCCGAGCTGGCTGGCGTGTTTTAGTAGAAGTTCCTTTAAAGATCTGATCTCGTCACGGAGCTCGGCCGCATTTTCAAAGTCGAGTTCTGCCGCGGCTTTTTGCATGGCCTTTGATTTATCTCGAATCGTTTTCTCAACAGTTTCGACGTCATGCTTAGCCAAAAGAGCGAGAGCTTTTTTGACGTCAGGTGATTCGAGGTCGTCGGTCTCAGAAGCTAAGCCGTATACTTTACGAAGATCTTCTGGAATAGTTTTTATTACCGTTTTGGGTGTAATGCCATGCGCCGTGTTGTGATCCATCTGAATCTTTCGTCGGCGAGAGGTTTCATCAAGACATTGGCGCATGGAGTCGGTGATGCGATCCGCGAAGAAGATAACCTTACTGTCAGCATTTCTTGCCGCACGGCCGACAATTTGAATTAGGGATCTAGCAGATCTCAAAAAGCCCTCCTTGTCGGCGTCCATGACGGCTACAAGTTTTACTTCAGGCAGGTCAAGCCCCTCACGAAGCAAATTAATTCCAATCAAGATATCGAATACACCTTTGCGCAAATCTCGCAGAAGATCCACACGTTCAAGACTATCAATATCGGCGTGGAGCCATCTGACGCGAAGTCCCATCTCTTGGTAATACTTGGTCAGGTCTTCAGCCATGCGTTTTGTTAACGTCGTGACAAGGACTCTGCCGCCATCGGCGATGGCGGTTCGCATCTCCCCATAAAGCTGGTCCACCTGACCACTGATGGGTTTTATAAAAATTTCGGGATCTATTAGACCTGTGGGCCTGATAATCTGTTCAATAAATGTTTGACCGGTAGACTCCAGTTCATATTTCCCCGGCGTAGCAGATACGTGAATGATTTGTCCCGTGCGGGTAAGAAACTCATCAAAATTTAGTGGTCTATTATCGAGAGCACTTGGTAGCCTAAATCCGAAGTCCACGAGTACTTGCTTTCGACTGCGGTCGCCTCGGTACATGCCGCCAATTTGTGGGACGGTGATGTGACTTTCGTCGATGAACGTGATGAAGTCTTTTGGAAAGTAATCAAGAAGTGTTGGTGGTGGCTGACCAGGCTTCATGCCAGTTAGGTAGCGGCTATAGTTTTCAATACCCGGACAAAAACCAAGATGCTCAAGAAGTTCAATATCGTGCATGGTTCTCTGTTCAAGGCGCATGTACTCGACCATTTTACCCGTCGCGCGAAGTTCGCGCAGGCGAAGGCCTAAGTCTTCAAGGATTTCCTTAACGATCACCTTCATGTCGGTGCGATCTGTGACGTAGTGACTATTAGGGTAAAGCGTTAGTTCTTCGATTTTTCGGACGGTTTCGCCTGAAATCGCATCCACAAGAGAGATTCGCTCTATTTCATCTCCAAAAAACTCAACGCGTACCATCTCGTCACGTTGGTGTGCTGGGAAAATGTCAATCACGTCGCCGCGCGCTCGAAACGTCCCACGCACGAGATTCACATCATTTCGTCCATACTGAATATCGACAAGCCTACGCATGAACTTTTCACGAGATATCGTTTCCCCACTCTTCATCGGCAACACGAGTTTAGCGTAGCTTTGAGGAGAACCAAGGCCGTATATACAGCTCACACTTGCGATCACGATGGCGTCTCTACGCTCAAATAGAGACATGGTGGCTTTGTGACGCATGCGATCAATATCGTCATTGATGGCGCTATCTTTGGCGATGTAAGTATCGGTACTTGGTACGTAAGCTTCTGGCTGAAAGTAATCGTAGCAGCTGATGAAGTACTCAACTGCGTTTTCGGGGAAGAATTCTTTAAATTCAGAGAACAGTTGGGCCGCCAGGGTTTTGTTTGGTGCAAGAACAAGGGCGGGCCGCCCGAGCTGTGCAATGACGTTAGCCATCGTGAAGGTTTTCCCGCTTCCGGTGACCCCAAGGAGAACGGAATGGCGTTCTGCTGATGAAATTCTGCTCACTAATTCAGCAATGGCCTTAGGCTGATCTCCCTGCGGAGTCAGGCCAGTGGCCAGTTTGAATGGAATTTGCTCTGTCATGAGTCACCGTCTAAAGTCGATCAAGAGCCACGCTTAAGGTGCCTTATAGCCTGTTTAAAAACTAATCACAAGTCCCTGTCATCGCTAACAAAAAGGGGCAATTGACGGGGCTGTTTTATATTGTCGAGCCCCGACAAACACTCTATCATGGTGCTTCTAAGTTTTCGTCGTGAGATCGTTTGTTTATGTCTCTGCCGTGCAAATTTTTTGTGGCAGTTGAGGAGGCGAGAAACAGTGTCAAATCTCTTTGGGCCGATTTTAAAATGGATGCAATTAGGGGTTTTAAGCTTATTTTTGGCTGTAGTCAGTCAGGCGACTCCTGCAAGTGCTTGGTGGTTTTGGACGCCGGGTGATACGGTCGATAACGTCGGTTATAAACCCGAGCAACCGATCCCATTCAGTCACAAGCTTCACTCTGGTGAACGAAAGATCCCTTGCGAGTACTGCCATTCCAGCGCCAGACGTTCATTCTCCGCCGGAATTCCCTCCAGCAATACATGCATGGGATGTCATAAAATTGTCCGTACAGACAAGCCAGCCATCAAACAGATAACGGAAGCCTACGACAAGAATCAGCCAATTGAATGGGTCAAAGTTCATGACCTCCCAGATTTTGCAAAGTTTCCTCACAAGCGCCACGTTCAATCCAAGGAGCAAGGCGGGGCGGGTATTCAGTGTCAGGAGTGTCACGGTAAAGTTGAAGAGATGGAGGTGCTCGAGCAGGGTGCTCCATTGCAAATGGGCTGGTGCATCGGCTGTCATAAAGAGAGAAACGCTCCGCTTGACTGTTTAGGCTGTCACTACTGAGTCGATACCTTGCGTATTCTGGGTTTGAGTTCCACATCAAAAAGAGGATCGTTGTAAGATGAGTCAAGACAACACGAATCATGAGAAACATTCGGTTACGCGTCGCACGCCAGTGACCAGCATTCCTGGTTATGAGTTGACAGATCGTGGTCCCGAGGTCTTCGCACCAGTTGATGGTCCTCTAGAGGCGCCTGTACAGGATGTCGAGAAAGGCCCCTTATACATGGCGGCTGAAGAGGTGGTGACATCGCTCGAAGAAGCTCAACCTACCGCTAGTCCAGGCGACGAAGCGTTGTCAAAGACATCCGTTAGCCGTCGCGACTTCCTGAAATTATTCTCGGCTGCCGCAGTTGCGAGCTCCGCCGCGTGCGTTCGTCGCCCATTAGAGAAGGCTGTGCCTTACGTTAACCAGCCAGTGGATCAGGCGGTCGGTATTCCAGCTTACTACGCTTCGACTTGCGGGGAGTGCTCGTCAGGTTGTGGCATTACCGTTAAGACGTCTTCAGGTTTGCCGATTAAGATTGAAGGTAATCCAGAGCATGCCCTGAGTCAGGGTTCGACTTGTGCCACAGGTCAAGCCGCGCTTCAGGCATTGTTTCATCCTGATCGCCGCACGGCCCCTGGTTTTCAGGCTGCGACGGGGTTTTCCACCTATGCGTGGAATGACATGTATGAGGTCTTGGCGCAGCGGTTGTCTGGTAAGAAGGTAGCCATATTTACCAATGGCTCGACCGGGTCTCGAAATTCTTTTTACGGTGACGTTCTAAAGAAAATGGGCGGATCAGAGAACGATCTTTATACCTACGAGTCAAATTCCCTTTATGAGTCCATCAGCGAAGCTCATCAAATGGTCTTTGGTGTGGAGTGTCTGCCTCGCCCTGATATGCGCTTGGCCAAGGTCATTGTAGGGCTTGGAACAGATTTTCTTGATGTTGGAACTCATCCCGTATTTTTTGCGAAAAACTTTGCAGGGTTTCATTCGCTTCGCGGAACGGAGCTCGGAAAGTTTATTCAGTTTGAAAGCATGATGACTCAAACTGGAGCTAAGGCTGATGAGCGTCACGTCATTCCGCCGTCAGGTGAGATCGTCGCCGCACTTCTTTTGATGAAGGCTTTGGTTGATAAGAATGTATCTGGCCGTGCGAGGGATCAGGCGTCAAGAATTTTGGCGACAAATCTTGAGGTCGTGAATGGCGGCTACGAGCTTTTAGGTATCAGTAAAGACGTGTTTGATCATGTCGCAGAGGAGTTGTTGAAGGGGCCTGCCATGGTTTTGGCCGGCAATACAGCATTTGATGAAAATGCAACAATGCTCCAAGTTGCCGCCGCTTTGATTAATGAAATGGTCGGAGCATACGGAAAAACGTTATTCCTTGAACGCGGTTGGATGAGATCTCCTGTTCGCACAGGTGACGTCACTCGTTTCATGTCGAATGCAAGCAAGTATGATGCGGTGTTTTTCATCGATACAAACCCTGTGTTCTCATTGCCGCCATCGTTTGGTTTTGAAGGCTTGCTGAAGTCTATACCGATGATCATCAGTATGCAGTCATCTCCTAATGAAATGGACAACTACGCGCACGTCATAATGCCGATCACTCACGCTCTTGAAAGCTGGGGAGACGAGCAGCCTGTGGCAGGGTTCTGGTCAGCGCGTCAGCCTGTTGTCCGAGCCGTTAAGGATGCACGTCAGGCGGAGGATATTTTCCTTTGGGTGCTCGCGGCTCAAAAGAAGAGTTTGCCCTACGCCGATTACCGTGCCTATCTACTAGATAAGTGGAAGCCGCTCATGACGCTCGTTGATGTCAAGGGCGTCGATTTTGACACGTTCATTAAAGCGTTTCTTCGCAGAGGCTTTGCAGGAAGGGTTGAGACTCGCCCTGCGCCATCGGTTCGAGACGTGGCGTCGTCATTCAAATTATCGTCTGTAGCGACAACCAAGGGACTCAAGCTTCTTGCTCCATTGGATCCAAGGCTGGGTGATGGTCGAGGGGCCGACAAGCCAATTTTGCAGGAAATTGGTGACGGTATGACGACGATTGCATGGGATAGCTGGGTGGCTATGAATCCCAATACAGCTGCAAAGATGGGATTTAAGCGCAATGACCTTCTGCTGGTTGAGACAGCGACGGGCAGCGTGAAAGTTGCTCTTTATCCGTTGCCAGGTCTTCATGCGGACGCCGTTGTCGTGAACCGTGGAAATGGTCACTCCAAGGAGTCAGGACTTATTCAAGGTGGCGTCGGCGTAGATCCTCTCGTGATGCTTGGAAAGGCGGTTGACCCTGTTACTAAGGCCCCAGTTACAGCAGGGCAAGAGGTCAAAATCTCCAAGACCGGTCAAATCTACCGACTGGCGGCGATGCAAAAAAGCCATGACATCGGAAAGCGCATAGGCATCGTTAAGAAATACTCGGTAGAGGATCTCAAAGAACTCAAACGTAATCGCAGTCTGGACGATGTGCCAGATCTTTATCCTAAACTCAAAGAGGATGAAGAAGCCCAATACCGTTGGGGCATGTCAGTTGATCTTACCAAGTGTTCCGGTTGCGGCGCGTGTATGGCGGCATGTGCAATCGAGAACAACGTCCCACAAGTCGGTCGAGATCAGATTCTCCTTGGACGCGAGATGCATTGGATTCGACTCGATCGCTACTTCGCTGGTGACGTGGATAACCCTCAAGTGACGTTCCAGCCAATGATGTGTCAGCAATGTAACCACGCGCCGTGCGAAGCGGTTTGCCCGGTTATTGCGACAAGTCATGATCCGGAAGGTATCAATTCGATGACTTATAACCGTTGTATCGGCACGCGTTACTGCGCAAACGCTTGTCCATACAAGGTTAGACGCTTTAACTGGTGGACTCACAAATGGGGTGTCTTGGGTGACAGGCCACAGGATCGTATGCCGAGGGCCCTCAACCCAGAGGTTACCGTACGCACACGTGGCGTGATGGAAAAATGTAACTTCTGCGCGCAAAGGATTCGTCAAGCCAAGTACGTCGCTAAAGAGCAAGGTAGACTCCTAAACGACGGTGATTTGCTGACGGCTTGCGCTCAGGTTTGCCCGAGCGATGCCATCGTCTTTGGAAATCTCAAGAACCGCGGAAGTCGGGTCAGTATTGAGCGCGCTGATGCGAGATCTTATCTAGCCTTGGGCGGTGACCCTGATAAAAATGAATTCGGCATCAAAACGCTGCCGAATGTCAGCTACATGGCCGTCATAGCGCACAGGGATCCTTTAGGCACTGGCGCAGAAGGTCATGGTGATGGTCACGCGCCGAGTCATGAAGCCGGTCATGAAGCCACTGCCCCCGCTGATTCGAGTGCAGCTCCCGCTGGCGCTCAGCAGGAGGCTCCTGCTCCTGCTCCTGCTCATCAATAGATTTGGAGCCGTTTGTTCGTAAGATTTGGTGTCCTGGACTCAAAAAGCCTTCGTGGAGTTAGTACAGATGAGTGAAATAAAATGGGAAAAGTCGATATCAGACGTTAACAGTGAGATTCTTGTTAATCTTGAGAAGCCCCACAAGATGTTCTATGTGGCGCTTGGTACGGCGGTAACTTGTCTTCTGATCGCAGTCGGCATGGTGGCTTACCATACTTCAGTGGGGCTTGGCGTTTGGACGGGCTTTGCTCCACCAAACTATTGGTTAGTGGATATTACCAATTTCGTTTTCTGGGTTGGTATCGGCCACGCGGGCACGTTGATTTCTGCGATCTTGTTCCTATTTCGTGCTCAGTGGCGTAATACGGTCAATAGATCAGCTGAAGCTATGACCATTTTTGCGGTTATCTGTGCGGCTGTCTTCCCTTTGATCCACATGGGTCGGATGTATTTGGGAGCCTACTGGGCTGTGCCACTTCCCAACACGAACAATCTTTGGGTTAACTTCCGTTCTCCGCTGTTTTGGGACGTCTGCGCTATTTCAACCTACTTCACGACATCACTCTTGTTCTGGTATTTGGGTTTGATTCCAGATCTTGGCTCCATTCGTGACAGGGTCACTGGCGTGAAGAAAGTGGTTTATGGTTTGCTGTCATTTGGCTGGCGCGGCACCGCTAGACAATGGCATCACTACGAAACTGGCTATGGATTTTTAGCCGCTCTCGCGACGCCGCTCGTATTGTCTGTTCACTCCATCGTATCCTGGGACTTTGCGATGTCGATTCAACCGGGTTGGCACACAACGATCTTTCCGCCTTACTTCGTAGCCGGAGCTATCTTGTCTGGTTGTGCGATGGTTTACACGTTGCTCTTGCCGATCAGATGGATGTTTGGACTTGAGAAGTTCATCCGCGATGATCATCTTGAGGCGTGTATCAAGCTCACACTTTTGACGTCTACCATCGTTTTCTATGCTTACGGGGTCGAGTTTTTCGTGGCGTGGTACTCAGGTAACCCATACGAGTGGGCGATCTTCGAGAAGCGCGCAGTCGGTCCTTATGCGTTCTATTTCTGGACTATGGTGTTTTGTAACTGTATTTTCCCGCTGGTTTGGTGGTCCAAATCAATGCGCTATAACAAGACAGTGTCTTATGTTGTCTGCGTTTTGATTAACGTTGGTATGTGGTTTGAGCGCTACAACATTATTCTGTCGTCATTGATTGAAGACTTCTTGCCGGGATCTTGGGGCCATGCAGAACCTGGCCTTTGGGAGATTGGCTTAACGATTGGAAGCTTCGGTCTTTTCAACACGTTCTTCTTGCTTTTCTGTAAGTATTTCCCAATTGTTTCGCTGTCCGAGATCAAACTTATTATGCCGAAGCCTTTAAGTGGTCACGGTAAGGGAGGGCACTAAGTATGAGCCAGAGACCAGGTATCCTCGCGCTGTTTAAGCATCTCGATACAGTTTGTCACACCGTTGAGAAAGTAAAGGGTCGTCAGGACTTCAAAGATCACGAAGTTTTTAGCCCTACCTCCTATCATGAGATTGAGCATGCTTGTGGCTACGCTCCAAGCCCCGTCCGCTGGTTCACTTTTGTAGGTGCGATGACTGGAACATTCACAGGCTTTGCGCTACCGCTTCTTTGTGACTGGGATTGGCCGGTGGTCGTTGGTGGAAAGACGGCAGGTATATACTCGTTGCCGGCCTATGTAGTTTTGGGATTTGAATTCACCATTTTATTTGGTGCGATTGCGACGGTGCTAGGGGTTTTAGTTATGTGTCGTTTGCCTAACCCCAAGGTCACGATTCTCGATAAACGATTGACCGATGACATGTTTGGAATTTGGGTGCCGAATGCTGCGCTTGACGGTCCTCAGGCCAAGTTTCTTAAAGAATCTGGTGCTGCTGAAGTTAAAGCAACGCATTGATCAACCAAGAGACACCGGGAGTATTGAATTACTATGAAAATATCTACAAAAACAGGGATGTTGTTCGCAACGCTGGCCGTGATGAGTACGAGTTCCTGCACAAAGTCATCCGGCGATCCAGTTGCCCATACTGGCCTCACTGGTAAGATCGCGAAAATGCTTGGAGGCGATCCTACTCAGCCAAAAGTACAGTATGTTCCGGACATGGCTGATGCACCGACGATGAAGGCTCAGGAAAATTACCTGGAGCCGCCTGAGGGTTCTGTTTCCACAACCGCTATTCTGTATCCTGCTACAGCGGAAGAATCAGAAAAAAATCATAAAAATCCACTACCCAATGAGCCTCAGGTAGTTGCGTTAGGGGAGAAGACCTACAACACATTTTGTATTACGTGCCATGGTGCAGAGGCGAAAGGTGATGGAATAATTACTGACCTGTATCCACGTCCACCCGATCTAACGGCCGATATTTACAAAAAGCGTGAGGACGGTTTCTTCTTTCACCGCATCACGTTTGGAGCCAACATTATGCCTGGTTATGGCCACGCCATCATGCCGCATGAAAGATGGGCCACCGTCCATTACTTGAGGAAACTGCAAGGGGTTACGAAATGAGTCACAATCCGCAACACGAACTTTTTGAGCAGCGACAAAGTTTTTTCCTCCCCGCGAGTTCCCAACTGCGTGGCGCAGTGGCAGCATTTGTCCTAATCGGCATAACGACTCTTGGTATTGGGCTGTCGAAGGCGGATTTGCAAACGAGGGTATGGGGAGCGCTACTATTTAATACGTTTTTCTTCTTTGCTCTTTCCCTTGGTGGGTCGGCGTTTTCAGCCATGCAGGACGTTATTGGTGCCAAGTGGGGACGTCCTATTATGCGGATACACGAGGCGTTCTCAAGCTTTGTGCCGGTGGCAGCTCTGATTTTTTTGGCGGTTTTAGGGTGTATTAAATTCAATGTCGCAAGTGCCGACAAAGTTTACTCTTGGATAGCTAACCCTGATGTTATTCATCACTTCTGGGGTAAGCGAAGTTGGCTTGTGGAGAACTTCTGGTTGATCCGCGATATTTGTGCATTGGCGATCATTGTTGGATTAGTCTACTGGCAAATTGGAATGAAGACCGATAGAGATCGCACCTTCGTTGCGGGAAACAAAGACGAAGCTGCCGCCAAAGGTGTCAAGGTTCGAGACACACTTCGCTACTGGAGCGCGCCCTTACTTGTGGTCTATGCACTTTGCTTTACGTTATTGGCATTCGACCTGATGATGTCACTGGCTCCCACTTGGTTTTCAACCTTGTGGGGCGGCTGGTTGTTTGCTGTTATGATGCAAACACTGATGGCAACGCTCATCTTGACGATGTGGGCTCTCAAGGGAACGACCATTGGTCAGTATATCAAGCAGTCTCAGTTTCATGACATCGGAAAGCTCATGCACGGTTTTTCGATTTTCTTTGCTTATCTCACCTACGCGCATGTTCTGACCTACTGGTACGGCAATATGCCTGAAGAGACTGAGTATTTCATTCATAGGCTTCATGCGCCGTGGATTTATATTGTCTTGATCGCGCCGATTCTTAGCTTTTTAGTGCCCTTATACGGATTAATTCCGAAGGCTAGCAAATGGACAAAGATGATCGTTGGACCAATCGCAATCGGCATTCTTGTCGCTCAGTGGTTCACATACTTACTTGTTGTTATGCCAGAGGTTGTCAAAAAGGGACCGTTTGGACTGCCCTTCATTGAGGTCGGTATCTTTTTCGGTATCTTCGGGCTCTTCCTGGGAAGCTTTGCATCGTTTGGTCGACGAAATCCTATGGTCGCTGTAGCCGATCCATTGCTACATGCGTCTTTGTCAGAGGCTCATCACTGAGGTTCTTACTTCGCTATTGAGTCGATGTGCTAACCGATGAAAGGTCCGTGCACCCATAGCCAAACGACCGTCAGTGCGGCGCTATTGAATAGCCATCGAATAAGTATTTGGTGGAGCTTTCGCATCAGGACCCTTCGTTGGCACAACGACTTAGTTGTGCCTGTAACCTTTTGGGTTTTCGGCAGTATTTTCCAAAACTTTTATCGAAATTTAGAAAAATTACAAAAAATGCAAAAAAAGGCATAATATCAGAGTCTTGCGCCGGACTCGTCGTGCAAAAAACTCGCCTAGCTCAGCATAATATGGGACAATAGTGCGTAAGCGTTCCGGCAATTAGCTGAATTTTAAGGATTTATCTTTAAAATTTTTTCGACTCAAACTGAGGAGGCCCCATGCGTGGTGCAATGGAAAGTGTAACGAGGCTTGCCCTTCAAGAGATGATCGTAGCTCACGCTAATCAATCTCGGTTTGGCTACGTCCTAAGCGAGGACGGAATGCGCGATCTCATCGATACTCTATATGAATTTTTTGAGACCAGTCGCAATTTAAAATCGGCCGGTGATCGAATGCTCCAAAACTCATCTCCCGTTGTAGGTTATAAAACCAGACCAGATAGGCCTGGGCGTTGAGGGGCATGAGATTATTGAGCCAATCACATAAAAATAAGAATTTCAGACCATGAAAAGCGAAAAAGTTCCTCTGGAGGTTTTCGTTCGTCAGGTGTTTGCCACCCGTGCGGTGCAACAGATTGTCGATCGTTGGCCTATCAAGGGTGAGATTGGACTTAATTTGGTGGTAAAGCACCTTGAGGAGCTTGGTATTTTCACAGTTGAGCCCATGGTGCAGGGGCCAATCATTAGTAAGCAAATTATATTTTTCCTTCAGAATTCTCCGTCTATAATAGAGGCCATAGCAAAGACGCGTAAGGCTGCAGCTGATGCTGCGAAGTCCAGTAAAAACCGGGCGGGTAGAGAGTAGTTTGCACTTTGAGCAAGACCAACATCGTTTTGCAGTTTTTGTTAAGAGGTTTCAGCCATTAAAAATCGACTAAGACTTCTAAAGAAAGATCGATCAAGACCAGCTAACGCGGAGCCGGTTCCTACGGTGAGGTCTGCTATCATTGTGGGTGTACTGTTACCCGGAGAAGATTCAAAAATATTAAACGATGACTTGATTGAACTCGAAGCGCTTCTTACAACACTTGGTATCGTGACGGTTGGTCAGATCGTACAAAAGCGTCCGAAGCTCACACCAAGCTGTTTAATTGGAACTGGGAAGGTTGAAGATATTCGTAACCTCGCGCGTGAACGCGGAGCGCAGTACGTGGTAGTTGATAGGGCATTGTCGCCTCCACAGGTGCGCAACCTCGAGGAATTAACCAAATGTAAAGTGATGGACCGTAGCGGGGTTATTTTGGATATTTTCTCCCAAAATGCCAAAACAAATGCTGCAAAAACACAGGTCGAAATAGCTAGACTTGAGATGATGCTACCGCGAATGGTTGGTCAGTGGACCCACTTGCATCGTCAAGGTGGTGGTGGCGCCGTTGGGCGTAGTGACGGCGAAAAACAAATTGAAGTTGATCGCCGGCGTGCACGAGACCGAATTGCTAGGTTGAAGGAGCAGCTCCATCAGATTAGCCGGGAGCGAGAGACTCAGCGTAAGGCAAGACGTAACGAAATTAAGGTTGCAATCGTCGGGTACACAAATAGCGGTAAGACGACGATTATGAATGCCATGACAAACGGTGATTTCGTAGCCAAGGATGCATTATTTGCGACCCTAGATTCTAACATTAGAACTCTTGATCCCAATTCCCGACCTAAGATTCTTTTGAGCGACACGGTAGGATTTATTCGTAATCTGCCGCATACGCTTGTTGAATCGTTCAAATCGACTCTGGACGAAGTTTTAGAGGCAGACTTGCTTCTCGTCGTCGTGGATATTTCGCACGACAACTACAAGTCACAGCTCGAGACGACAAGAAACGTCCTGAAAGAGATCGGAGCAGGACATATCCCTGTAGTGCATGTATTTAATAAAATTGACCGTGTTGAAGATCCATTTCTTGGTCGCATCCTGAGGCAGGCATATCCGGGTAGTTTGGCCGTGTCTGCGTATAGTCCCGCCGATGTCACGCGACTTCGTGAGCACATCTATCAGTTCTTCGTATCGAACTTTGTACGGTGTAAGTTAGCGATCCCATCGGCAGATCAGGATGCGGTGTCCCTTGTTTATCGAAATTGTATGATTTTGAGCGTTGACTACGAAAGGCAAGACTTGGCTGTTTTTGATGTTCACGTGACCAAAGAGTTCTATCCAAAGCTGGCAGCCTACCGTTTGCAAGAGGAACAAGAGCTATTTAAAAGCTAAGGGCGATCTTTTCGCCAATCGTTTCCCACAAATCATCGTCATTATCGATGTCCCAGTGTTCGGCTTCATATTTGGGGTTCTCATCGGCTTCGTTGATGGGTGATGAGTGTAGAAAAAACGTGGTGTCTTGCCACGCATTAACCCACATGTCGGTGTTATCACGAATGAGTCCTCGAGCGGCAGAGTCTAAGTCGCGAGGTGCGCTCAGGCACTCAGAGATATTATCAAAATAACAAAGTTTTTTGCTAATCGGATCGATCGTGTGCAGAGTTTTAATTTTATCCTTGGCGCCGTTGTAAGTCTCGGCAAGCTTCATTGAAAGCCAGCCACCATACGAGTGGCCTACGACAAAAACATGGGTAAAAAAGTCGATCTGCTGGTGCACGCTAGCTATGTAGTCTTCGTCGGTCGGTTTAGTTAGCTTCCAGCCGTCGAGTGATGAAGCGGTAATGAGCTCACTGTCGTTTGTGAAACAGCTGGCCATGAGTCCTGGTTCAACACCAAGTTTGTCTGTAATCTGCTGGAAGATGGGTTCAATTTTTCGAAAAAGTTGAGCCCCGAGTGGGCCTTGTTCGCCGTTGTGATAAGTGTCTGATGCTGTGCAAGTCGAATAACCAGACATTCCGACGATCAATGGTCTTATGGCTGGCAACGATGAAAGCTGACTAGTTTCTACCTGGCGGAATCCGCAGGAGGTGAGTGCGATGGCAGGTATTAGCAGGGCTAGGGGGCAGATATTCTTCATGAATAAATCCTCTCGGCGTTGCGTTGATTTAGTTGACTGCAGTCAGAAATCCTTTTTCGACATCAGTCACGCGATTTAAAATCTCGCGAATCGCATGTCCCATAATTTCGACTTCCCACGTGTCACCTTTAAGTAGACCTTCAAGGGACTTTAGCCAGTCAATGGTGTCGTTGAAAAACTTTTTTGGATCACCTTGCATGGAGTGATGGAATTCACTTGATAGGCGTTTAATCCAGTGCGAGCTGGGTTGCCCGATGAGATTGACAAACTGGTTTAGCCTCTGGGTGGACTCTTGTTCCTGCCAGCCACCTGAGATGCGAAATGGGAACCATTCTGTGTCTTTTTTGTGCAGCCAGATTCGTGCCTGGTTGCCAATGTCGACAACTTTGAAATCTTTTGGCTCTGCGCCATGAAATCCGTCGGGTCTTTTCCACACGACAAACATGGACGTCTCCCCAGCGTAAATATGTGAATATTCAGCTGGTTGTTTTATCTTAAATGCCGAGGTCTAGCAACCGCTAGATGTTGTCCCAGCTAAATTTCTCTTGCTCGAACGCGTAGTCCGCAAGCGATTTGATTAACTCGTCATTATTGTTGTCAATCTGGTCGAGATTGGACTGCATGCGGCGTTTTACGTCCCCGGCAAAGACCTCAAGTATCTCGAGTTCCTGGGCTGACTTTGCTACACCGTTTTCCTCTAAGGACAGGGACACGCGGCTAATGACACAAGCAAAAACGTAAAGATCAATCATGATGTCGGCCAGGCGGCGCGTTGCGAACTGCTTATTCATGATGTTTTTGCCGTGTTTCCGAAGAATACGGTCAGCAGCTGATGCCAATTGCCTGGTCATCGTTTCAAATAATCTTGCATGTTCGGCGATGGCTGGGTGAGCTTTAGTCATTTCGTTTTGGCCAAGGCCTGTGGCGTGGCTGACGCGTCGTTTTGCGTAGTCACTTAACACTCCAAATCCCTTGATGGGGTCATGCAGGGCGTTTCCAAGGGCGCTCGCGACCTCTTTAAGTTGCGTGCCGACGTCATTCATAGCAGTCAAGGCGACGAATAGTCGCAAGATTTCATTCGTGCCCTCGAAAATTCGATTGATTCTGCAGTTACGCATAATTCGTTCGTAAGGGAACTCCCGCATAAACCCATTTCCACCAGCGATCTGCAGTGCCTCATCGACCGTGTCCCAAAGAGCTTCAGTTGCAAAGACTTTAGAGATAGCAGCCTCTACGGCATAATCTTTGTGCCCGCGGTCAACCATTCCAGCAACCATGTTGACACAAGCTTCTGCGGCGTATGTATTAACAACCATTTTTCCAACCTTTTGCTTGATGAGGCCGAAGTTGGCGATTGGCTGCTCGAACTGTTTACGCTGCTTTGCTTGCTTGGTGGCTTGTTCAATCAAAAACTTCATGGCACCAACGCAACCACCACCCAATCCCGTGCGGCCATTATTAAGAATGTTCATGGCGACCTTGAATCCACCGCCGACCTCACCCAATACGTTTTCCTTTGGTACTTTCACATTCACAAAACTAATGGTTGTGGTGCTACTTGCTCTGATACCCATTTTGTCTTCATGGGGCCCACTGGAAACGCCAGGCAGATCTTTCGTCACAATGAAAGCCGTGATCTTCGCTTTTCCGCTGGCATCTTTTGATTCAGTGCGTGCGAATACTGTGAAAAAATCAGCGAAGCCTCCATTTGTAATCCAGATTTTCTCGCCGTTCAGTAGCCAGTGATCTGCGTGCTCAGTGGCTTTGGTTTTAAGGCTTGCGGCATCTGATCCGGAGTTTGCTTCAGTGAGACAGAACGCGGCGATCATCTCGCCGGTTGCTAGCTTTGGAAGATACTTTTTCTTTTGCTCATCGTTACCAAAAAGCAGAAGTCCCTTCATTCCAATGCTGCTATGTGCTCCCGCAGTTAAAACGACACTTCCATCGTATCGGGTTAACTCTTGTATAACTCGCGAGTAACCGGTGGCACTCAAACCGAGTCCGCCAAATTCTTCGGGTACAATCAGGCTAAAAAGACCAAACTGCTTCATTTCATCCAAGAACTCATGGGGAAGTTCACCCTCATGGTCCCACTTGCGAAAATCTTTTTCCCGAGACCCCAGCCATTGTTGGAATGATTGAGCCATCGCTCGAAGAGTTTCCTGCTCCTCTTTTTTCATTTTAGGGAATGGAAATAAAAGTGCCTCGTCGATGCGTCCCATGCACAACGAGCGCATAAAACTGGAGTTTTCCATCGTCTCACTCATGGTGAAGTCCCTCGCGTCTATAAAACTAAAAATGTTCGATAAATCTTGCTGTTATTGTGCCACTACGTCGGCTCTGACACTAGGTCTAGAGCGGTTTTTGGTATTTTTACCAAATAATTCAACCGCGCCCTTTTAAAGGGCGGGTCAACTTTTGCCGAGAGGCTTACTAAATGCTTGCGTTAAGGGTAGGGGAGCGCGATTGAAGCCTGGATTAGCTGATTTTAAGTCTTCGTTGGGAAAACGCCTCAGGTTTATGGCAGGTGGCCTCGGTGTTTTTTTTGCGGTACTGGTCCCCGGGGCCCTGTGGTACAAGGCTGCTCAACGTTCCGTGGCAACGACGGCTGCGCGTCAATCCATGATATCCCTGCAGCAGCAAATTGATTTGGCCGCCCAGTCTGTTGGTGGTGGACTCGATTTAGCGGGTCCTTGGCTCTGGGAAGCCTCTAAAAATAGCGCTAAGAAATTGTCAGACGCGGGCCGTCTTCGTCGACAGTTGCCTTTCGATTTAGCAACGGTCTTTTCCCATGACCGCAAGTTTATCGACGGGTTTCGAACTTTGTCTCAAGGTCGTGGTGTGGTTGATTTAACCGGTGATGCGGCCGGTCTTCTGTTCGCTGCGGATTCTGGATTTTTTGATCGGGTTGGCTCGGAAAAATCTCTTACTGGTCTGATTACGGTCGAGGAAAAGCCGCTACTTATTGCCGTCAAGAAAATACCCTCGGAGTCTGTGGGTTTGGCGCGTGGTTATATTCTTGTCGGTCGCTGGCTCAATAGTGGTGACTTTAAATCCCTCAGCGAGTTCGTTGATTCAGAGCTCAGATACTACAGCCTCGCCAGTGATGCGAATCTTCCCGAGCGTATAAAGGGTGTCATCCCGGGCGCTCAAACCAACGACGGTTTCTTGTACGAGCTATCCAATGACGGGACAGGTACACTTTACACGCTGATTGACGACATTAACGGCCGCCCCTCTCTGATCGCAGAGGTACCATGGCAGGCGCCGTGGCGGGCCAATGGTACGATGGGGTTTGGTGTCTTCTTCGCGACGGCCGCTATGGCAGGACTTGGAACCTGGGTCTTGCTGGTTTGGGGCGATGTGAGGAGCCGCCGCCGAGTAAGGAAATTTGATGGTTTAGCAAGCCTCAGTATGGAGCATATTAAGACGCTAGTGGAGGCTTTCCCCGGCTATGCGTTTGCATTGAACTCCGCAACTGAGTACGTCGGCGTTAGCAGAACTCTCGCTGGAGTCACTGGACATGAGTCCGCATACTTTTTGGGACAGACGTTTGGTGCCATTGCCGGTGAAGATAGTCCAAAGCCCTATCATCAGCTCTTTAGTGAGCTACAAGACCCAAAACGATGGCCGCGCGTCAGTGGTGTCACGCACTGTGTTGAGGGCCTTGGAGAGCGTTTTGAATTTTCTGGATCCGCACATTATTTGGCGAAGCAAGACATCATACTTGTGATACTAAATTGTGATCCCAAGTCCATTCAAAAACCAAAGACGCAGAGTAAAGATCTGAATGAACGACCATTGAACAAACAATATGATGTGGCTTGATATATATATTTATATATTTATCCAGCTCTACGACTATTTCGCCCGCTTGATTGGTTGCCACCACATCGATTTATAAAATCGTCAAGTTTCTTGCGTTGTGATTCATTAAATTGTGTGAATTGAACGCCCATGCCGACGTTGATATCAGCACGCCCAGCGATAGGTCCTTGGCTCCAAATGACCTTGGCTTTGGTGCGCAGCGTCTCTTTACTATCCGGAATGGTAAAGGTGAGGTCGATCTCGGATCCAGCGCTGAGTGGTGTTTTGGTTTCAATGAAAACACCGCCGGCTCCAACATCCTTGCAAAAATCGAAAAGGTAACTTCCGCCAGATCTATAGTCTACCAGCAGCTGAATAGGAACACGGTGATCGGCGCGATCAGCTGCTTGACCCTGTGATTTCTCAGAAGCCGTTTCGACGACTTTTGTGGACTTTGTGGTCTCTCTCGTGGAATTTTTAGTGGGTGCCTTTTTGCTCATTACGTCTCCTGATGGCCGATTTGCCGCTGGACTTTATCAGTTTTCTTACGTGTGCGTTATGCTCTGCCAAAGTCCTAGAAAATATGTGCTTGGACGGATCTTCACTGTCGAGAACATAGTAATAATAACCCAGTTTGGTTGGGTTCAGAACAGCCACAAGGCTAGAGAGGGATGCGGCTCCAATCGGTGTGGGGGGCAACCCGCGATGAATACGCGTATTATATCGGTTTTTTGCGTTTTTAAGATCCTTCCATTTGAGGTCCCCGTCGTAATTTGTAATGCCATAAATTATGGCAGCGTCTATGCCCAACGGTTCCCCGCGCTTTAGTCGAGACCAGATAACTTCCGATATCATCGGTTTTTCCTCGTCCCTCATGGTCTCAAGTTCAATCAGTGAGGCAAAGGTCACAGCTTCAGTAAGGTTTAATCCGAGTTTGGCGATGTCGTCTTCATATTTTGCCGGTAGTTTTTCGAAGAACGTTTTCACGGTTTTCTTTAAAAAATCTGGGCCGCTCGGCATGCTTTCAAAACCGTAAGTTGCCGGATATGTGAATCCCTCCAAGGTTGCCGATTTTATGCCGAGGCTTCTCAGAAATTTGCTGTCCTTAACAAGCTTTTCAAGCTCAGCCTGAGACGCAACGCCCTTGGCAGCGAGTCGATCAGTGAGCATATTGAGTGTGAAGCCCTCTGGGATGGTGACTTGTAATACCAGAGGCCTATAAATATCGCCAGTGACAAGCTTTTCACGGACTGCCACGGGAGTTGTATCTCCCTTGAACAGGTACGATCCGGCCTGAATTTTTGAATAATCAGAACCAAGTCGCATCCAGGTGTAGAAAAGTACCTTGTTGCTGATGACGCCTTGTTTTTCGAGAGTTGAAGCGAGGGTCTTGAGAGCGGTACCCGGCTTAACCTCGACAACGACATCATTGGGCAGGTGAATGGGAGACGATGCCCACGAACCCATAAACTGAAATGCGCCAACGAGACCGCCAGCAGCTAGAAAGAGGAGAAACACGCTAAATAAAATAAATTTACGCAAAAATCGTGTCCTTATCGCAGTACCTTCAAATCATAACATACCAAGAGGCACTCCCAGAAGTCTGACTTAAATCATTGGAAACTCTGAAACTATTATAATTATTTTTGCGTTTGCTTGAGCCAATTCGGTTATGTATTCAGGGTTGGCGCCGATACTACTGAATATGAGGCACTTAAATTCAAAACTTGGAACGATGGTTGTTAGCTTGCTTTGCATTGGCTCAGCTGTGCTGCCTAATCTCGCTCTGGCAGATGAAATGACAGAGCGAACAAGTACGGCTTTTATCTTTGCAGACTACGGTCTTGGAACCTATAAGTCCAAGCTCGTTGATAGTAATGACACCATGAATGTGATGACCTATGGATTTGGAGCGAACGCGGGCGAAGAGAGGAATCTCGGTTTCGAGTATCGACAAGAAAAACAGACTATTGCTTTTGCCGTAAATGAGTCAGGTTTAACCTCTGATTGGACGTCAACGATCTTGAAATATAGGATCTGGATGATGGAGCTCGGCGCAGTTATTGGTGGCGTTAAAATGAAAGTTGAACGCGAGGGCACAGAGGTTTTAGACATTGTTGGTGATGGCTACGGCGGGTACTTCGGACTTTTAATTCCAATGAGCCGCGGTAATCTTGCTTACCTTAACGCTATGAGTGTAGCCACAGCCAGTCCCGTCGATAAAAAAGAGCGAGTTATTTCTATGGGCTCAAGGCTTGACATTGAGGTCGGCGGGCGTTTCGCGATTTCTCGCAAATATCTCACTTTTGACGTTGGTTACAGAAGGCGAGCAAACTCCATAACAGAAGGCGGCACAGCCTATAACGAATTACAGACGTCGACCTTTCTTGGATTTAGCTTGGGGCATGTGTTTTAGTCCGCTAGCCGACTAAACGGCATCGTATCACTGATAAATTTAGTTTGATTACCGAGGGTCTACGGCAGATTGACGCTCGTGACTCAGCTCGTTGCTGAAGACGACCGAGTCTGGTAAAAATGGAGCTATTGGGTGTCCTCCGGAGGTGCAACCTTTGAAAATCAGACCGCGGAAAAACGAAGGAAAATCTCGATGGCTGTTTCTACGGCAGTTTTTTGAGAAACCTGGGGAAGTGGCGTCAGTGATTCCGTCGTCGTCAAATCTCGTTAACGGTCTTTTACAGGGGTATGACTTCAATAATCTTAAACTGGTTATTGAGTACGGTCCTGGAACTGGTGCCATCACTTACAAGGTTCTCGAGAAGATGCCCGCTACTGCGAAGTTTGTTGCAGCAGAGCCTAACGAGGTTTTTCGGGCTCACCTTGTCGAGGAACAGCTCCCGATAGATATTATCCCTGATTACGCGCAAAATATTGCGCCGCGTGTGCTAAAAGAATTTGGGGCGGCAGATCTTGTGGTCTCCGGCTTACCGTGCTCAATTATGCCGTTAGAGGTTTTGCAGGATCTTTTTCTTTCGACAAATAATCTTTTGCGCGTTGGCGGTGAATTTCGAATGTTTATTTACACGCATACACTTCTTATGCCTAAGATGCACAAGATGCTAGCCATGCTTCGTAGAAATTTTTCCAAGGTTGAAACATCTGTAGTTTGGCAGAATTTTCCGCCAGCGACTATTATCCGATGTACAAAGTGAGAGCGGCATGACCGGGCGGAGTTCGATATTTTTATTTGGTGATACAGACGTGGCGAGTCCCCAAAATTTGCTTTCGATGGACGGACGGGCCTACCATGTCAAAAAATTTCTTAATTCAGTTGAAGCCGACAGTTATTTAAGCGCTATTGTTGGTTCATCACCCTGGCGACAGGATCACATTAAAATATTCGGTCGTTCCGTCCTTCAGCCGCGTTTGACCGCTTGGATGGGTGATCGAGGTGCGTCTTATCGATACTCTGGATTGTTGATGACCCCTGAACCGTGGTCCGAGGCGGTTCTACAAATCAAATCAGCGATTGAGAAAGCTTTGGGGCTTAAATTCAACAGTGCCCTGCTTAACTACTATCGAACTGGCTTTGATAGTATGGGCTGGCATCGTGATAATGAGCCAGAGTTGGGCAAAGATCCTACTATAGCGTCGGTCAGCCTGGGAGATCTTAGGATTTTTAAAATGAGACATTATTTTAATAAATCTTTGGGTGTGGATATCGAGCTGGGTCACGGGGATCTTCTCGTTATGGCAGGCGTGATGCAGTCCAATTGGGAGCATTGTTTGCCCAAAACCCGTCGCCCAAAAGGCCCAAGGGTCAATATTACATTCCGTAGTGTCGATATCCCCAAAAACTAGTTATAATCTCAGGACTTTTACATCCCCTTCGGACTATCGAGGTTGATCTCTTATGTGCGGTATATTGGCTGTTCTGAATGCATCTGAGTCTCATAAGCAACTTCGCGAAAAAATTATCACCAGGTCCAAGCGTATTCGTCATCGTGGTCCCGATTGGAGTGGTGTCTATTCCGACAGTAAAGCTATTATTGCGCACGAGCGTCTGGCGATTGTTGATGTGTCTGGTGGTGCGCAGCCTCTCGTCGATCCCGAGACGGGGCGAGTTCTAGGTGTTAATGGGGAGATCTATAATCATAAGGAGTTACGGGCGGCGTTGCGTAAGCAGCATACGTTTCTCACGGAGTCTGATTGTGAAGTCATTCTACATTTGTACTCGGAAGATGGGCCTGCGTTCCTAAATCGATTGAATGGTATTTTTGCATTTGTTCTTTATGATCCAAAAGATCACTCATTTTTCATCGCTCGAGATCACATGGGAATCGTGCCTCTTTATTGGGGCAAGGATTCCCTGGGGCAAATCTTTGTTGCGTCTGAGATGAAAGCGATTGTGGATATATGTGATCACGTGGAGGAGTTTCCCCCGGGGCATTATTTTAAATCCGGTCAGCCATCTCCCGTTAGATACTACGAACCAAAGTGGTTTGATACGAGGGAGCTTCCTTTGAGCGCCTACGATCCAAAAGTCCTTCGAATGGCGCTTGAGGATGCGGTGAGAAGGCAGTTAATGTGTGATGTGCCATATGGGCTTTTGATTTCTGGTGGTCTTGATTCATCGATCATTGGAGCGATTGCGGCCAAATTTGCAAAAAATCGCGTTGAAGAAAATGGTAAAGCCCCAGCTTGGTGGCCCCAGATTCACTCGTTTGCAGTTGGTCTTAAAGAATCTCCAGATTTACCAATGGCTAGAAAAGTCGCCAGCCATATCGGTTCCATTCATCACGAGGTACATTTTACTGTCCAAGAGGGGCTCGATGCCTTGTCGGACGTGATCTACCACTTAGAGACTTTTGATGTGACGACGATTCGTGCGTCAACTCCGATGTATCTGATGACTCGAAAAATCAAAGCCATGGGCATCAAGATGGTGTTGTCTGGTGAGGGCTCAGATGAGATTTTTGGCGGATATCTCTACTTTCACAAGGCTCCTAACCCCCGCGAGTTTCACGAGGAAACCGTCCGCAAACTGAGATCCTTGCACTTGTTTGATTGTTTGCGGGCAAATAAATCCACTGCAGCATGGGGCGTTGAGGCTAGAGTGCCGTTTCTAGACCCTGAGTTTTTACAGTTGGCCATGTCTATTAGACCGGAAGAAAAGATGATCACTAAAGACCGCATGGAGAAGTGGATTCTGCGAAATGCTTTTGAAGGTGAGCTTCCAAGTGAAATTCTTTGGAGGCAAAAAGAGCAGTTTTCCGATGGCGTAGGATATTCATGGATTGATTCACTAAAGGCAGAAGCTAATAATTTGGTAAGTGACAACGAGTTTGCGGCTGCGAAAGAGCGGTTTCCAGATAAAACGCCTACCACAAAAGAGGCTTTTCTTTACCGGCAAATTTTTGAAAAGCACTTTCCCCAGGCCAGTGCTCGGGCGTGTGTTCCCGATGGCCCAAGTATAGCCTGTAGCTCACCAGCTGCGATCAGGTGGGACGCTTCATTTGCAAATGCTGCAGATCCGTCGGGCCGCGCGGTCAAGGGCGTGCATCAAAATAGTAGCCAATCATGACGAAAGCTCATTCCGATCGGCGCGATGTTTTGCTCATCCTGGGCAATCAGTTATTCCCACTGGCGCATCTACCGCAACCGAGCAGCGTCGTTGTTTTTATGGCGGAAGACCGCGAGCTTTGCACGTACTACCGCTTTCATAAGCATAAAGTTATTTTATTTTTGGCGGCCATGCGTGCTTACGCCGATGAGCTTCGAAAAGCAGGCTATGAGGTTTTCTACGCTAAACTAGATGATGCTCAGGTAGCGTCAAAAAAATATGAAGAGAAGCTTGCAGCCGAGTTATCGGCAAGGCCAAATGCAGGTTTGATCAGTTTTGAAATCGAAGATAAGTTCATGGAAGTCCGCATTAAAAAGCTCTCTGAGCGGCTCGGCAG
>JBEIGW010000007.1:0-24835 GCA_040381655.1 Deltaproteobacteria bacterium | reverse complement strand
GGACGAAGTCTGCATGACAAACTGAAGGCTAATGCCTTCGGTCACAGCATTAAGAGCAGCCCTCAGCCCTAAGGTGAATTGATTGATTTCCTGATCATCAAGACACTCGGTATCTACTAAGCCCAGGTGAATGCCACTGACCAGTGAGCCATCCGTCAAAATAATGTGCGGTAACTTGCCATCGAAGAACTCCCAAAATGGGAGTTCTTCTGCAAGACTTTGGTCTTTTCTTGCAAATTTATTCATAAGTGCTCCTTACGAAATTTTCGGTATGTCTCATCTCTCAGCCCGGCAGATCGGTAGGCTGGCTTTCCGATTAATTCCCCTAAATGCTGAAGGTATCCATCTGGTTTGCCGCGTTTCACAAAGTGAAGAAACAAAGCAAGTGACAGAGTAGTTCCCCAAACCAAGGGGTATCTCACTGAAGTGCCGCCAAAGAGGAGACTCGTCAGGGAGAGATTCATAAAGATGAGCAGCAAGTCAGGCATTTCATAACCAAAGAGTTTACTTTTCATGTCGAGAGCTCTTGGCACTCGGGTGGTTAATAGTCCTTGATCCATACGTCTCCCTCCTAGCGAACCGTTTGCGATATGAAGTCCACAATGGCCTGCGCACCAAAGCCAAAGATGCAGCCGAGAATGGCGTAAACGATGTGCTGTTTGGCGTTTGGGTTTCCTGTGAAAAATGAGATCGCAGCAATCGCAATCCCTATTACTGACAGCAGTGGCAGGATCACCATGGTGAGTTTCATTTTGATTCCCATTAATGACGATTCAAGACCGGCAAGAGCCACGTCTGAGCCCAACATCGCCAAGGCGAAAACCACTGCGCCTACTTTGGATGGCATTTTTAGTTTCTGCATAAGTGTCTCCCGAAGTTTAAAATTTAGGCCGCTGATTCGAGCTCCACAGGATCGGGCAATGCTGATCCCGTGGCCGAATGCTCAGGAAAGAGGTTCATGTAAATGGGCCTATCAAAGAGGTCGAACTCAAGCCGAATGACACCGGCGTGAGTATCGCTTTGCCCGCTTCCAACGATGTTCCAAAAGTATTTCGATCGTGGATTTGAGCTCTTATTTAACTCACGAGTCATGACAAGGTATTTCGTAGAGTCGCTTTTACTCTGCAGAAGATAAAAGCGGTCCTCCACAAAAGTCCAAAGCCGCATGGTGATAGTGGATTGACCTTCTTTCATGTAGGCCATGCCTACGGTCTTTGTTTTATCCAACTTTCTTTCGCTGTTGATTTCTCCCTGAACAAGTTGAAATCGGTAAAATGTTTCTGATTCAGTTTTGGTTTTAGGTTCCATGGTTACTCCTTTAGGTTTTTTATTTTTGTACGGTTTAGGCTGCGCGGTTTCGTCTTCCAAAAGTCACGTCTGTTAGCGAATCCCAATTACACTCCATGCAGTAAGGCGCACTTCCTGTGTATCGAGTGAATGCATGACAGCGGTGACATTGGTGAAAGCGTTTGTTGCCACTCCAAAGTCTTCGAACGGTCAGGCCCTCGATGGATTCACAATCAAATGGGTTACTTGACGAATAGGTATGATTTCTTGAATGCATGTCCTCCTCCTTGTTGAGACTGGATGTCTTTGACAGACAGGAGGTTGCAAATGTGGGCCAAATGTAGGGATTTGGTTAAATCGTGAATTTATTTAGTGAAAGTCATTTTGGCGGGGTTGGTGAAAGCTGAGACTTGAGACTTTTGTTTCTCGGGAGTCTCAGCCGTCCATTTGGACTGATTTCACCGTTCAGAAAACATTGATAAAAAAACTTAAGATTTGTAAAAATTAGCAGGCAAGTTGAAGTTAGGGAACTACGCAGCGAATGCCGTGTGCGCTATTGAAAGCCGATGCTAAGCTGCCTGCATTTACCCACATACTATAAGAACTTGTAGGATAAGCACTGTCTCTTAATGTAGCGGATGCTGTTTTTGTCCAGTTAAAGTTAGCAGCGGGGACTCCATTTGTCGTAAATGCCCAAGTAGGTTCGATGGATAGCCCGTCACCGGTTGGAATGTAAATCGCATCAGGTTTTGGCATCGTTGTTTCGTACATCACGGGGAGTCTCATTCCTTTGTCGGCACAGGTGCGAATGTTGCCTTCATAAAATGATGCAAGTGCACCGCGGCCAGTATTTTGACGGTCCCATGTCATCAGCCAATCCGACGCCTCTGTTGGTCCATCACTTGGACTATCGCAATAGCCAGTTGAACATGAAGCATTTAATGTTTGAGCAGTATTGCCGGTGTCGTAGTATAAGCAACGATTCGTAGCTGTCATATTTTGGTAACTCAAGAAAACATTGGGTGGGCAAACTCGCCCGCCGATGTTTGTACTATCAGTAAAATACCCACTTTGGAACGAAGTTCCCGAACGCGCGAGTTTCATTTGCCATCCATTTGACACGAGGCCCGTAGCATTCAAAATTCGACTACCATTCTTTTCTTTCCAAATCTTAAAACCGTTTACGCCATTGGCGTATTTCAGATGAATTATTGACCCATCTGGGCCTTGTCGCTCTGAGTCAAGTGCATTTGCCTGTGATCCATCATAGCAACTTCCAGAACAACTCTCGGTGATTTCAGCGATCGAACTATTTGAGGGTAAAACACACCTAACAGCTGCGGTTTCGCCGGAATAATTTAGGTGCGAACTTTGTGTCTCAGACCAGCGGAGGTAGTTCAGTTCAGTTCCGCTTCTATTGGCCGAGGCAGTCCATGTCCATCCTATACTTGGCACACCCGTGGCTCCAGCCCACACGGGTGTAACAAAGTCCCCGTTAGGCAAATACGTATTGGAGCTTGGCATTAACATGGTCGTTTCGTAAACAACTGGTAGCCTCATGCCTTTTTCACCACAAGTCTTGATGTTTCCCTCGTAATAGGATGGAAGATCGCCGCGGCCTGTATTCCCTCTATTCCACCCCTGAAGCCAGTCGGAAGCTTCGATGCCGTTAACTCCAGATTCGTCCAGTCTCTGTGTGGCATTTCCTTGGTCGTAATATAAGCATCTGGACTGTGAAGTCATTGTTGCCCCGCTAGCGTGGCTTAAAAATACGTTTGGCGGACATACTCGTCCTCCGACCTCCGAAGCTGCGATAAAGTCGGATTCGCTAAAACCGGAGCCGGATCTGATTAGTTTCTTTTGCCAGCCATTTGAAATTAGCCCAGACGCGTTTAGAATTCGATCACCCGATTTCTCTTTCCAAATTTTAAAGCCCGAACTTCCGCTAGCATATTGCAATACCATCACCACACTATTAGGGCCCTGACGTTCAGTATTAATAGCTAGATTTTCAGCGCCAACGTAGCAATCATCATTGCTTGCTTGCCCCAGAACACATCTACTGCTAGGCATCGCGGGAAGACTTGCTATGCTATACGGTCCTGTACCAATACCGTTCTTTGCTGCCACTCTGAAAATGTAAAAAGTTCCATTAGTCAGCCCGGTCACGATTGCGGACTTGATTTCGGATACTCCGTCATCGAAGGTGGTCCAGGAAGTTCCACTATTGCTTGAATACTGAATCGAATAATCAGTAATGGAACCGCCACCGTTACTTGTTGGCTCATTCCAGGATATTGATACTTCCATATACCCAGCTGTGGCAGCAACATCTCGGGGTGCACTCGGAGTAGTCATTTGAGGTGTATATAGCACCGTATTGCTGTAATTACTGTTACCGGCGGCATTTTTTGCGAGAATTCTGAAGCTGTATTGCGTTCCATTTGACAGACCGGTGATGGTTGTGCCTGTGTTAGTTGATACTCCGTCGCTAAATGTCGTCCATGTTCCACCGCTGGAGTTGTATTCGACTTCATAATCCAAAATATCACTGCCACCAGTACTCGCCGGAGCTATCCAGTTGAGGGTGACCTGAGAAACGCCAGCGGTGCCAGTTAAGTTAGTCGGGGCACCTGGCACCGTTTTAGGTATTAGGCTTGTGGAAGGCTCGCTGTAGTCACCGGTGCCCAGAGTATTGGTTGCAGCGACCCTAAAGATGTAGGCTGTGCCATTAGAGAGTCCGGTTATCGTGCCGTTAGTATTAACTGAGCTACCATCGTTGAAAGTTGACCAAGATATTCCGTTATCGGCAGAACGTTGTAAGATGTAATCTGTAATCGGACTTCCGCCATTGTTTTCTGGGGCCAGCCAAGTAAGCTGGACTTGAGCATTACCTGCGGTGCCTGTCAAACCCCACGGCGGAGTCGGCGGGCCTTTTGGGGTCAAGATGGATGAGTTTAAACTATAATTTCCTGCTCCAGCTGAGTTCACGGCCGCTACACGGAACAAATATGAAGTGCCGTTAACGAGTCCTGTGACCGTTGTATTAGTCACCGTTGAGGTGCCGTCAATATACGTTGACCACGATGATCCGCTATTTGATGAGAATTGGATTATGTAATCCGAGACAGCAACTCCACCGTTAACGGAAGGAGCTGTCCATGTGAGAGAAACTTGCGAGTTTCCAATGGATCCGGAAATATTCGAGGGCGAACCTGGCGTGGTTGCAGGGATTAAAGATTGAGGTGTACTCGCCCTTAAACCCCCAGTCCCAGCCGCATTTACGGCCGCTACTCTAAAGAAATAAGATGTGCCATTTGTAAGTCCAGTTACGGATGTGATTGTGCCAGTTGATACGCCGTCGTTAAATGTGGTCCAAGAAGTTCCATTAGTTGAGTATTGCACCACATAATCTGTGATAGGACTTCCGCCGTTATTAGTTGGTGTTGACCAAATCAAATCGACCTTAGAGTTACCGCTCGTAGCATTAACTTGTGAGGGGGCGCTCGGACTCTGCCTTGGAGTTAGCGAAGCTGAAGACGCGCTGTATGCGCCTGTCCCTGCGGCGTTAATTGCCGCGACTCTGAAAATATAACTTGTTCCGTTTGAAAAACCACCAAATGTGAATCCCGGTACGGATGTTACTCCGTCCACTAGGTCTGACCAAGATGCTCCGTTATTATCTGACCACTGGACCGCATAGTCAGTAATGGCACTTCCGCCATTAAAAGACGGGGCCAGCCAGGTGAGTTGAATTACTTCATTACCAGGTGTGCCACTTAAACTAGTGGGAGCACCAGGCACTGTAATCGGTGTCACTGATGGAGAGTTTGAGCTATTGATTCCAGTGCCTGCAGCATTAATAGCTGCAACTCTAAAGATATAGGTGACAGCATTCGCAAGTCCGGTCACTGTTGCTGTCCTATCAGCTGAGATAGAATCGCTGAAGGTCGTCCATGTATTACCACTATTTGAAGAGTATTGAATTCTGTAATCAGTGATGGGACTTCCGCCTGTACTGCTAGGTTCACTCCATGTGAGGACGACTTGGGCGTTACCAGCAGTACCCAACAAGTTCAGAGGTACGGTGGGTACTCCAAATGGAACAGTCTGGCTTGAATCACTGGTGAATGCGCCTGTTCCCGCCGCGTTAGTTGCAGCTACTCTAAATTTGTAAGCTGTTCCAACTAAAAGATTGGGTATGGTAGTTGTTGTGCTGACCGATACACCGTCATCGTAAGTGCTCCATGTAGCGGAGTTGTTTTGTGAGAATTGAATTACATAATCAGTTATAGGACTGCCATTACTTGACGGCGTATTCCAATTCAATGTCACCGAGTATGCGCCTGCTGTCACGGAGAATCCCATCGGCGCATTTGGTGTAGATATTACTTTAACGTTAAAGCTCTTTGTGGTCGATTTGGTGCCGTCCGACGCTGATAATGTAATTTGGTTAAAGTCACCGATTTGTGTTGGCGTCCAAGTTGAATAGTAGCTGGGAGTGGCCAAACCATCGGGACAGTTGCCTTCGCATTTCAATGTTATTACGTCACCATCAGGGTCGCTTGCCGACATCTCGACAGGTTGACCGAGGATTACAGTTTGGGCTGTTGCTGTGGTGAATACTGGTGGAGAATTTAGATCCCAAAGGTAGTCGAAGCCATAAGCGTAGTCTAAGGTATCGGGTCGCTTTGATACTGTTTTCCCATCCAGAGAGGACGTAGTTTTACCCCAATAAAGTCGCGATCCAGAGATTTTATAAATTTCGAACGTCATTTCATCAAGTAGGAATTTAGGCGGATCATTCGGCTCATAAGATCTGTTGTTGATGTCGTGTTCAACACCCAATGCCCAATCCGTAAAACCATACAGTGCATAGATCGCGGCTACAACGGCGTATCCTGGATCGAAATAACTTAAAATCGACTGCCTACGGGTCAAGTTAAGTTTATCTGCTTCAGTTCCTATTGCTATTCCGTCTTCCTTAACAGTGAAGCGATGAAAAAGCTTGCTCGTCAGCTTTACACAGTCGCCACTATGATAGCTTCTGTACTCCTTAGTCAGATTATTTTCATCGAATCTTAGAGTAAGCTGCGCAGACGTGGGAGACGCTCCTGGTGCGGATGTTACTGTGCAAGGGCCTCTCCAAGAGCCCGCATACTTGGTTAGAGCACTCGACGGATTCGTACCCGCAACAGAACCGACGCATTTGGTAATGGTGCCGTCGTCTCTGAGTTTAGCCGTATAGTTGGTTTCGTTAGCAACGAAGTCGCCATAAGTCCAGCGGGTCTGAGCCTGCTGTAGTATGCAACTACACGCACTTTCGGCTTGTGCAAATGAGATGCTTGAATTGGATTCTCGGGCAGCGATCGTACAATTGGATCGAGATGCCACGACTTGGCTGGTTGTCCATTTGGTTCCAGTTGTTTGAGCAAGAACCCGCTCCTTGCACGTCGTGAAAACGCCTTCGCGATTCATCGTCTCAGTGTACGAAAACTCATTGGCGACAAAGTCATCGTACGTCCAGCGCTTAGAGGCATTTTCAATCACGCAGCCACACATCAAGACGGCATCGCTTGCTTGAACTGTTGGATCAATTTTAGTCATTGACGTCGAGCAGTTTATGTTGGCAGAGGATATTTGCTCAGTCGTCCAGGTGGTTCCTGTGGACGAGCCGGCTCCGCCCCCAGACGAGTTTGTGCAGCCGTTGAAGACTGACATTGCTAACAACAAAATTAAAACAGTCACACGCATGGGGCCCCCTCTGAACCAGGAGAGGAGATCGGCTTGTGCAAGGAAACATTTATCTTAAAAGCATATAGTGAAAATTATCGATCTATTTACCAATGGTTAGCTGGCTCGGAGCTAGCCAATTTCAGGGTGCTAAATTGGGGTGGGATGGTATTGAAAAATCAGTGGCTGAAAACACAGGAGTTTTTCAGGATAAAATAATACTCCTAATGGCTTGGCCGTTCTGGCCCAGGTCTTCTTCCGTGGATAATTCCTAGCTCCTTGGCGCGGCGGAAAAACGTCGCTCTTGATACGTTTAGTATCTCAGCCGCTCTATCTCGATTCCCTCTCGCTTCGATGAGAGCGCCCTCAAACCGCTTTCTTTCGCCTGATACGAAAGCAGCGCCTTGCTTACCAAGGAACGAACGCTGGAACCTTGAGACAAACATTGCGCCGATTTCTGGAACGACCTGACAGACGTGCTTTTCCCGGATCACATTATCGATGGATTTAAATGCCATGAGTTCTACAGCAGCTTCAAGCTGGCGGATGTTTCCGGGCCAGTGGAATGCTTTAAGAAGTGAAAGGGCACCTTCTGTGACGGTAATGTCAGGTCTGCCGACTTTACGGCTTAAAAAGTAATGAACGAGCTCTGGCACGTCCTCTAGGTGATCTCTTAAGGGTGGAATAATGATTTTGATCTTCGCTATTCGGTAGAAGAGATCTTCACGAAAGCGCTTTTCTTTGATGGCCGTCTCAAGGTTAGCATTGGTTGCAGAAATGCTTCTAAAGCTCACTGGGCGTTCTTCTATGGAGCCCACTCTTTGAACTTTTCGTTCTTGTATCACACGAAGAAGTTTGGCTTGCTGATGAAGGGGCATATCGCCAATTTCATCGAGGAAAACAAAACCGCCCCCGACCGCTTCAAAAGCACTCGCGCGGTCTCGATCTGCACCCGTAAAAGCACCCTTCACATGACCAAAAAGCTCAGACTCCGCGATACCGTCACTAATAGCTCCGCAGTGAATGGGAATAAACCGCCTGGAAGGATCTGCAAGCTGTGCAATGAGCTTCGCGACGACTTCTTTCCCTGTGCCGGTTTCGCCGAGAAGCAAGATATCCTTGGCGCCACTTTCCACCGCTTCTTGAACGTCGGCTCTTAGGTTTTGCATAAGGCGGGAGCTACCAATGAGTTCGACCATTTTTGAGCCATGAGAGGGCTTCACAGCCTGATTGATAGCTCTTAGCCTTGATTCTCTTTTAGTCAGGACTGCCGTGACGGCATTTCTGACAGATTCGGGTGAAGCAGGCTTAGTAAGAAACTGGGTGATTCCAGCATTGAGAATTTCAATTAATTTATCAGGCCTTGTCTCACCGCTAATCACCACGACATCGGCAGCCGAGTCTACTGATTGGATTTTTCTAAAAACATCGAGCCCAGTTCGGGAATCACCATCGAAATTAAGATCAAGTAAGATGACATCAAAAAACTGAGACTGAATCGCAGCTAAGCCCTGATCGATGCTCTCGGCTGTGGTGACCTCTCCGTGATCCTCCAAAATGACTGGCACCTGCTCAAGCCAAATGGAGTCGTCATCAATCGCTAAGATTTTAGGCTTATAACTTAGCATGGGCTCACCTCCATTGTGGGAACGGGTAGCCTCACCTCAAACTGTGCGCCCGGTAATTCTTTGGAGTGTCCGGGGATCAATTCTCCGCCGTGGGCTTCTACGATTTTTCTTGAGACCACAAGGCCAAGACCAGAACCGTGTGTCTTAGTGCTCTTTAAAAGCCTAAAAACTTTATCCGGAACGGACGGTAGGCCTTTGCCGGAGTCATGGACTGTAACTTGCGCGTGGTTTCTCGCCGTATTGAGTGAAGCTGTTATGAGCACATCACCCGTACTGCTTTTCTCGGAGCAGGATTCGATGGCGTTCTTGATAAGATTTGTGAAAACGCGCTCCAACTGAACAGGATCGTGTGCAATGAGAAGATCAGAAGCGGAGCGAATCTCGACATTTACATTCTTGGCTTTGCCAAGGGTTTCATTCGTTCTCACAGCACTCTTGAGAGTCTCGATGATGTTCGCCTGTTTAGGTGTCACCGTGATGTCTCGGCTACCGTCCAAAGTGAGATCGACTAGCTCATTGATCTTAGGAAGATTGGTGTCACAGGCCCTATAAAGGGTTTCAAGGCGCTGATTTCTCTTATCAGATCCAGTTTCCTGCTCTCGCACAAGTGATGTAGCACTGAGAACAGAGTGTAGAAGTGTTCGCACGTCATGGATGACCCCGCGAGCCATTTGTCCGAATACAGCTTGCTCCCGATTTTCAAATGAACTGGAAAGGCGGTCAGAGATGTCTTTAATTTCTTTTGGCCAGTGGTCTTTCGGCGTGTCTGTTCCGGTACTCGTCTCTACAAGAGAGCTGATAGGGCCAAAAACGTAGCGAGACATAAAATATCTTTGGAGTGCCAGGGCAAATCCAAGGACCAAAGCAATGGGGATGATACTTAAGAAAAAAAGCGAAAACCTCTTTGCGGTAAAAAACGGCGGCTTCACAGCCGAAACATCGACGTAGGTCACAGCGGCAGTGTGAGGAATTTTAGCTTGTATAGTAAGAAGTCCGCCCTTATCCGTCACGCAAGACTCTGCTTGGCATATGGGGCTTTGGCTGATGGTTATTTTGCTCAAGTTAAGGTCTGATCTCAGGCCTGAGGCAACACTTTCGACGGCTCCACTTTTTCCAAGCAAGAGCTCTCCGGCGAGCCTTCTCGCCACCGTTTGAGATTTGGTCAGAAGATCATCTTCAAATCGCGACTGAGTGTTCTGATAATCAATAAAGCCAAGGACACAAAAAACGACAGCACAAGTCACTAGAGCGAGACTTCCTGAAACAAGCCAGCTAAGTGCTAGTAAATCTTTTAAAGATTTGTTTTTGTGCCCAACTTTCAACTTATTGTCTCCTGGTCTCGCTATACACAATGTCCCCTGACTTTAGTGAATAGATGCTGACACCCCAGGGGGCAGAGAAATTCTTTCTTCCGGCCTCAGAGAAAGCCTTGGCAAAAGATTTGGAATCTTTAGGCTTCTTTTCGCAGAGAATTTTTGTGAGTCCATCAAATGTTTTGATGATCGAAAGAGACGATCCACTAGCCAAGT
Source organism: Deltaproteobacteria bacterium (assembly GCA_040381655.1). Taxonomy (GTDB): domain Bacteria; phylum Bdellovibrionota_B; class Oligoflexia; order Oligoflexales; family RGVZ01; genus CAMDKS01. Next base: position 14,658 of record JBEIGW010000007.1, on the reverse strand, counting down.
GTGCTGCTGCGGGATCTTTGAGAGCTCGTTTGCCGAGATCAAACTTTTCTAGGCCGACACTGTGGGGTGGGAATCCTCGGACGGTGAATCCCTGAGCGCTCCCGACGTTGTCATTGTTTTGAACGAATCCGAATTTCGAATCTCCCCAGCCGTCTCCTCCAATGAAAACAGTCTTCGGGTGAATAGGCATGACAGCGTGAATAACGGCAGCGGATACTTTGGAATAGTTAGGAATAAGTACAAAATCAGGCTTTTGCTTTTTTACGATAGAGATCACTTCTTTGAGATCGGGAGAGTCGCTAGTGACAGAAACTTCGCCAATTTTTGAAAGCCCTTCTTTCTCCGCGTATTTGGCAAAATCCCGAGCGAAGTCCACACAAGTGACACAGTCAGCGCTGACGACCGATAGATATGTGGGGGATTTTCGGTTGCTTTGATCTTTAGCTTTCTCTGCAGCTACTTTTGCCATTGAGCTGTTCTCAGCTGCCAAAGAAAGGTGTAAGTCTCCCAGCTCAGAGATTTCCTTAGCTGAAGCCATCAGGCTCACAGATGGAGTGGCGGGAGCGCCCTTCACTAAAAGAAGATAATGATTACTTCGACGAGGGCCTACCAGTAACCATGAGCCTTCCTCAGAAAGCTTCTTTGCTTGCTCAAGTGCTTGGACACTGTCACTGGCATCGTAAAAGACCAGTTTCTCTGAAATTTCATAACCACATTTTGCGAGTTCGGCTTGTGAGTGAGTTTTACCGATGGCGACTGAGGCTTCATATTCTTTTTGAAATCGTTCAGAAGACGTCGTGTCTTTGGGTGCAAGGGCTTCCACAAATGCAACTTGCACTTTAATTGGAGCTCCCAATGCAGTTTGCGATGAGATGATTCCAATTTGCAAGAATGTGAAAGCTACGAGGCGCTTCATTTTACTTTTCTCCAGACCAAGGTCGCCTGACCAAAGGCTTCCACTGGAGATTTCAAAGTAAGAAGATCACCTTCGAGCTTGGCGTAACGGATCATGTCCCGTCCAATACGATCAGGATTAGATGCATTGGTGACTTTGTGGCGAATGATGTCGCCGTCTTCGGAATTGGTGGAATAGGTGCCGGAATAAAACAAGATTGAGTCAAAGAGGTCTTTAGCATCGTTACCGGACTTCTTCTCGTTGTCGCGGTTGATGCTGACGCTCATAAAACCATCAGCCGAATAAATGAGCAGCCCGTGGGTGTTCTTACCCCAAGGCCTTACCTTCCCTGAAGGCTCCTCAATATCGAATCTCTCAAGCTGCCAACTACCTGCGTATTTATTACTCATCTCGCGTACTCCCAATATCAATCGATCAGGGAGTATCGTGATACTAAAATCGTGTCAAGTGCCTGATTTTGAATAAGAAAATGGAAAACTTAGTGAGACTTTTGTCTCAATTGGAGCTAAGTCTTCTGGATTGCGGGGGAAAATTGCCCCAAGCACTAAAAACCCGATGCCTGCTGTTCTATCCGCTGGGTTGTTCTGGAGCCATTTCCATAAGGAACTAGTCCTTTTTCACGCATCCAATCCAGGGCCTTCATTAGTCGTTCTTGGTCAAAGCGAGCCTTGCTCTGATGCCAATTCGACCTAAATTCGGTGATAACTTCAACGTCGGTAATTTCTCTGTTCCTCTGTAGGATTAGGTCGTTCCAGCAAGCATATAATGTTGCTACGATCTCGGACTGCTCAGTATTCAGAGGAAGTAGCAGTTTAATTAACGCATCAATGTTCTCCGCTTTATCTGGGAATATATTTTCCAATCGATTGAGCATGGTTGAGATATTCGCGCCTGGCGTGTAGCGAGTGCGTTCATTAGTAGCGTCATCCTTCTTTGTTTCCTGAACCTTATAATACGCGTAACGGACCCCTAGGGGCTCGACTCCGATTTCTTCATTTCGTATGAGCCGATTATCAAGAGGCCCCATCGCGTATCGAGCGTACTGGGCCTGCATATTAAGATTTAGATGAACGTCGGTAAGGTAGAAAAGCTTTGCTAACTTAACTCTACCAAGAGTCTTATCATTTCTTCCTTCATTTATAATTAAGCTTGCAAGAGCCAATCGCTTTTCAAGTGTCCTTTGAAAATTAGTCGTTCCGTTATTCACAACCAATGTTTTAGCAGCATCTGTCAAACATTCAAAAATCTCGGCCGCCATACTTTTATCACCAACCAAAAGCTGTTTGATGGCTTGTGCAACATTCAATGCAATAAATCGTACAGTTAGGCGGCTACTATCAGAGAACTCAGATTTGTTCTGAATAATATTTCTGACTACCGGATCAATATGAAGCTTGGCAGACGTGAAGGTTAGATTGGATGCCAAAATCGTCTCGACCTCTCGACACGGGAAAATAACCGAAAATTGGATATTTTTTTTCCCAATTGTTGGTGACGGTCGTAGACTCAACAGAAATGAAAGCAACTGATTTCGATCGTTTGGTCCATATCGAACTAAATCGGCACTTCCAGACTTTTCATTGATCAAGGGAACCTTGAAGGGTTTATATTTGCATTCGATAACAAAGTAGTTTTTTGAATCCTCTACAACAATATCAGGAATAGAGTACTGCCGAGCGCTTCTGTCATCTCCATCGATTAAAGTCGTCTCATTTTGCCGCCAGACGGCTCCCCCCAGTATTTGTTCTCTGGTTTGTATCCGCACCTCTGAACCCGAAATTTGCTGGCATAATTTGAATATCACGTTCTCAAAAAATTTGTCCATTTTGAACTGGTAAGAGATACCTGCTGAAGAAGAGTAGACTGACTTTTCCAAAATCATTCCCTCGGCAAAATCGCAAATTGGCAGCCAATTATCGAAGCCCTTTCGGCGACGACACCACTCTCGGGCATCTCTGATAAGTTGCGTGGAAATCACGCCGCTATCAACCTCTTTCATTAGAACCATCCCCTGATCAATTAGGGCAAGATTGCTTCGAGCAGACAACACCTTTGAGAGCCACTTGAAGAATGCCTTGGCAAATAAAAGAACCGGAATGTCTTTGCCAAGAGAATCGTAGCTGCAATTAAATTTTAGAGGAATTTCGCCCTTTCGAAGATCCACGGCAACATTCCAACGCCCTTTAATCACATTCAGGTCCTCAGATAAGTTCTCATGAAAATTAAAGGTAGTTAGTGAATTAATTCTATGAACCATGTTCAGAAGATAGCTGTGAACGATGATGTCAAGAGCATTGGCATTTGTATCTAGGTCAATCCCTGACTGTTGAAATGCTTTTATCTCGGAAATAATCTCAAAGAATTGTCCCGTTCTCTTGCCAGTCGAGTCTTGATTTAAGACACCCTGATTATCTTTGAGGAACCACGGCAAAACTAGAATAGGTGGTCCACCAGGAATCTGAAACACACCAGAAACGTTGAAAACAGCATCTCTTTTCGAAAACCGAACTACTCTCGGGAAACTCTGCAAGAATTGAATTTTTCCATCCTGAGAGCCAAGTCGATCTACTATTCGCTCGCGCTCGAAGACAGTGATCATGCGAGCGTTACTCAAGCGGCCCTCTTCCATGGAAAGTTTGCGGGAACAGGCTGAATATCCTCGAGATACTTCAGCAGAGTTTTTGCAATGTCATCTGTTGAAATAAGAAAAGTATTGCCTTTTGTGACCTTCGAAGCCTCGGCCGCAAAATTATCGCAGAACTCTTGAAGCTTATGCTCTCCAACAATCTCTCTGATTTGGCTGTGCAGTTCGGATTTCCAAATTTTTGCTAGGCTATTGCGGACAATCTCGTCGGCTTTTACCCCGGTCTTGCTGGTTTCAATTTCCCAAAAGGAATTTCGAAGAAGCTTGAGGAGATAAGAATGTCCTATATGGTTTTCCTGTGGGACGCTGGAGGCACCAAGAGCCTTATTAATCACCTCAAAATGATTTCTTAATGCTTTCAACAATTCATCTGAGAATCGTCCCTTTGATGTCTGCTTAAACGTCTCTGAGGTAATAATTTCGAATGCCGGTGGAAAGTATACAAAGTCGAAGCGTCGTCTAAAGGCCTGATCGAGATTGGTTAAGCTCTTGTCCGAGGAGTTCATCGAACAGATAATGTGGAGATTTTGTGGAACAACAAACGCTTCTCTTGAATAGGGAAGCGTGATTGATGCCTGCTCGCGTCGACCATATCTTTTTGTATCTTCAATGAGGCTTAGCGCCTCCCCAAATACCTTTGCAGGATTGCCTCTATTCAGTTCATCTATAAATAAAACAAAGTTCTTGGGCTCATTCTCCCCAAAGTAAAACCACTTTGCTTGGTAGATGCCTGAGTGTGGTGGGTTACTCACAAGAATCTCTTCGGGGATATTCAGACCGCCGGTTAGAAGGACTTTCTTGCCCTCGTATTCCAAGTAGCCTGGCCGTTCCAAAAGGTTGTATAGGCCGACAAGTGAGTGCTCGCCTAGCAGCCACTCGCCATTGTGCGATCCATCTCCTTTAACAAATTGTATTTGGAGGTCGATCCCATATTCACCCCGCTCCAAATATGCTCGAGCAAGTTGAGATATTACTTTAAATACACCAGGAACAATTAGATAGGTAACTTCAGATCTTTGATCGCCCCGGACTTGAACTGGTCTTAGGCCCTCGAAAAAATCTTCGTAAGAAAAAGACGGATGAAACTGAGTTCCGTAGTAGTTAAGGCCATGTTCTAGAAAAAAGTCTTTTGGATACTCCTGAAAATTCAGATGTTCAGAGTCTAAATTTAGTGTTTTTCCCAAGATTATGTCCTGGGCAATTAAAATGGCAGCCATAGTCTTGCCGGTACCCGGGGGGCCGTAGAGAATCAGATTGTTCGCTCCGGGTAGGTTCTTTGGCGCTGACGGATTTGCTTTCCCGCTCAATTTATTGGTTGACGTTAATTTGGTGGATGGGGACGGCTTATCAAATTGGATTATGCCTTCGTCCGACTCATCAGCCACAAGCGGTGACGATCCGTCTTTTATCCGAATTTTACCTTGGACGATCAAATTTAAATAGTGACCAAAATTTTTGTCAGCAATGACATGGCTCCAGTAATTTCCGTCATCGGAAGTAATCCTCCGTAGAAAAACACCAGTTTTTAAATCGTGTTTAAATTCTGCGAATTTCTCCAGAGACATAAAAACCGATCCTTGATTTGCTGCTTTTTCAACTTTCTCTGAAGCCGGGATCAACATGCATTCTTTATCCTGTGCCCAGCCAATATATAATAAATTGCCTTTTAGTTTTTTCGCCAATTCGAGAATACGATCCCTCTGGCTCGCGATTATTTGGAAACTATACTCTGTGTTTGGGTTTCTGCTTGAAGGAGTGAGTGGCTTAATAAAAGCCACAAAAATTGTATCCTTCGCCTGGCTAGAAAATTTTATAATAAAAAAGTCTTCATAATCCTCGCCATATTCACTCGAGGACATGAACTCACACTCGAAACCCTTCACTGAGTTGAACAGTAGCGCAAACGCATCACTCACTGAAATCTTTGTTCTAGTCATAATCTCATGCCGCCAATTCAATTTGTGATTCTAGGAACCATTTGCCATTTTGATACTCAAGACCGTAATTGCTACAAACCTGATTCAATCTCGAGATAGTCAATTCATTTAGATCAAAATTGTTCTTGATAAAGTGCCGAAGCAGCATCGAATGGAGGAATGGACTTGTGCGATGTTCATCAGTATAAACTCCGTCCTTTTCGGTAAGTCTCGAAGGAAGTTTCTTCAAATAGTCAGAAATCACTCTGAAAACCTTTTCATCCGAGACTGATTTCCGTTCATTGGTGGCGAGTGACTTTGCTTTCAGTGGCTTTTGAACGGTTAGAACGATATCAAGATTTGTAACATTCTGGGTTCCTTTTTGACCCATATATCCTTTTACGCTCTTCTGGTCCTTATCGAAAAAGGTCACCTCGCGAACCTCGAAACCAGCTTTTCTGGCGCTATCCACAAAACCAGCCAAGATTTCGTTGTCAGAGTTGTTGAAGACAATGGAAGCCCATTTTCCCGCCTTTAAAACTCGGTACATTTCCCGGAAGGCGGCATCCATCAGACTGTGGTACTGCTGACGAGTTTTGCCACCGTCTTTTGGTTTTCTTGATCGGTTAAATAAAATTTCATTTTGATCATCTGTAAGCTGGTCCAACCAGCCCTCCCAAATTACGTTACAATCCGAGTAGTAAATATTTCCTCCAAAGGGTGGGTCTGTGAAAATATAGTCGATGGACCCTGAGGGGATGCTCGTCAGGTTCGTAGCGCTTTCGTTTACCTGGAAAGATTCAAGTTTTTTTGAGGATAGAGTCTCAGAAAACATTTCATTGGAATAGAAATCGACGAGCTCATTTATTTTCTTCTCCAACACCCTGAACACGTTACACTCTGCAGAAATTTGTGGAATATAAAGCGTGCCTGTTAACGGGCGCATTCCGCCCTTCACATTAAATCTTCTCATTTTTGTGGCGTGCCAAAAGGTATTTGTTGCGGCAAACATAAGAGCGGATCTAGTCCTCTTGCAGGTTATTGCTCCAATGAAATCCCATATTTTCGCGCACACCAAGAGATTACGCTTGGTATAGAAATCCGCGATTGTTTTGACTCCTAATTTTGCTGGCCCCATCGTCATCATTTCTCGATTTGGAGATATCGGATGAGCTGGATGCCAGTTTGTTTTCTGTTTGCGTGATATGACTTCTAAAATCTCCTGATCGAATCTTGCGGCCTCGCGCTCTGATCTTCTAGTTCTCTTTGTTTTAGGACAGGTGTATTCATATATGACATAAGCCAATTGATGCCGGTGCGGTTTAGCAAAATCAGCCCGTGTGTGTGGTGTTTTGCAGTTCTCACATTCGAACGACTTAGCCATTTTTCCTGTTTTTGCATTCATGGCTACTTTCCACAGATTTATTTCGGCATCACATTTGGTGCAAATGTTGATTTCGCTCCAAATGGCATTTACGATCTCGGCGTTAACCAATTCTAATGTTTTACCCTTGAAATTGATCGATCTTATGCCATCTTTTTGATTTGGTTGTGCTCGTAGGATTCTATCAATAGATAGGTTTGACACATCGATAAGTTGCGGTGTTACACAATGAAAGGTTTGGTACATTTCGGAACGGAATTGGGACAGCTCAGAATCTAATAGGCCGACCTGCCTTTGAAACTCGGCCAAGTCGATTCCGTTGTTATAGTTGAAGGAGATGTGAGTTGCGGCCGTACCAAGATCATTCAGAATCACGGACCGCCGTTGATTGGTTTGCGTTGTTAGAAGCCTTGTCGCGACACCTGTCATTCCACTTCCGCAAAATGGGTCAAGTATGACGTCTCCATCTGTTGTGTAGTGCTCAAGGAACGGGACTATCCCCTCTGGTGGAACCTTTGTTGGATAGGAATGAGCATTGTACGTAGAGGTGTCCTTCTTGGTGCGTATACTTTTTGAGAAAGGCTTCGTAATTATGCTTCGCTCTTTTCTCGAGTTCCGCTGGTCGTTTTTAAAGATGCCTTCTAGGTCTGTTTTTTTTGAGATGTAATACTGCAGTGGTTTTGACTTGTTGCTCATAATTACGCACCTCTCTTTACTGGGGCCGTGATTTGGTTAGTGAATTGGGCATTTGACGTAGGGCTTGATTCGTTGCTTTGGCCTTCCAACCAACTGTCCACTCGTTCTCGTCGAAAACGCCATTGGTTTCCTATCTTCGATCCGGGGATCTGCCCTTTCTGCGCCATTTTGTAGATCGTCTCTTTGGACACTTTGAGGTATTTGGCGATTTCATCCATTGTCATCCACATATGGGCTCCCGTTTTCTAGGTTCTCTGTATCTGCTTCGGTTGTTTACTAAGGAACTTTAGTTAAGGCTGGTATCCGCTAATCTCTTTCAGCATCCGCATAGGGAAATTTGGTATCTTAGAAAAAATCTGTTTAGGCCAAGATGCGGAGATAAGCCCGCAAATACTAGTGGGGCATACCTACGAACTGATTCCTTTATTATATTTAATTCGACACTAGCTGTGCAACTTGTTCGATTTTAAATAAGCACGCGTTTCCGTAAAGAAAACGGTAATTTATAAGAATGAGATCTCAAGTTCCTGCCGCGAGATTCCGATAAGATGTGGTCTTAAAGGGAGCGTATCTTGAAACCCAGATTCCTCACAAAATCACGCTTTATCAAGGCTAATGACTGTCCGCGTAAGATTTTTTATGAAGATCATCCCAACGAGTACGAGAACAAAACTCTCGATAATCCCTTTTTGCGCGCTCTCTCGGATGGTGGGTTTCAAGTAGGGGCATTGGCTCGTGTTTATCATCCGGGGGGACTCGAGTTTGATAGTTCCGATCACAGAAAAGCTGCAGCCCTAACTGGAGAACATCTTAAAAAAGATAATGTAACTATTTACGAAGCTCCTTTTGCTTTTGAGAATTTTTTTGTCCGAGTGGACGTGCTTGTAAAGTCAGGAAACAACGTTGAGCTGATCGAAGTTAAGGCAAAAAGCTACGATCGCCATTCTGACGAATTCTTCGATAAGCGACTTCTAAAAAAAGGTGCTTATAAACTCACCGAGCGATGGAAAAAGTATCTCTACGATGTTGCTTTCCAAACGCTGGTCTGCCGGAAAGCTTTCCCGGAATATACTTTTACACCATTCATGATGTTTGCTGATAAGAATGCAACGGCATCCGTTGATGGCCTTAATCAGCGGTTCCTTCTTCTGGAAGAAAATGGTCGATTAAAAGTAAAAGTAGCCCCTGGCACGGATCCTACCGCTGTGGGTGACAAGCTTCTGTGCAAAGTAAATGTTTCAGATGTAGTTGATAAAATCATCAATGGTATGGACCTGGGCGAGAAATCAAGAGCACAGCTTGGCCTTCCCTCATTTGAAGACGTCGCAAAGCTTTGGGCTGACTCTTACCAACGAGATGAAAGATTAGAAGCCGATCATGGCAGCCATTGTAAAACCTGCGAATTTAGAACTCACTCAGAGAATGGAAAGCAAAACGGTTTTGATGAGTGCTGGAAAGAGAAAGTTGGAGATAAGATCAATGAGCCCTTCGTATTTGATGTTTGGAACTTTCGAAAGTCTGAGTCTCTGATTGGACAGGGAAAGTTTCTCATGTCCCAAATTGAAGAAACTGACATTGAGCCTGAGTCCGATGAAAAGCCTGGCCTTTCAGTCAGCGAAAGACAGTGGCTTCAAGTTAAAGTTTTTAAAGCTGGTGAACAAAAGCCTCAGGTATCTCTCGATGCTCTGAAAGCTGAAATGGCTACATGGAAGTATCCTCTGCACTTTATTGATTTTGAAACGGCCACTGTGGCTATTCCCTTCAACAAGGGAAGAAGTCCTTATGAGCAAATTGCCTTTCAATTCTCCCATCATGTCGTTCATCAAGATGGCCGGGTGGAACACGCTGGCCAATATATCAATGACAGAAGGGGGGCTTTTCCGAATTTCGAATTCATTAGAGCCCTGAAATCGGAGCTTCAGAAAGATAACGGAACGATTTTTCGCTACGCCCACCACGAAAACACGGTTCTCTGCCAGATTTTTAATCAGCTAAAAGCGTCCGCTGAGCCGGACAAAGAAACGCTCATGGCCTGGATTCGTACGGTGACGACTTCAACGGAGTCCACTGGCGAGGATTGGGCGGGGGCACGGGCTATGGTGGATCTTTGGGCTCATGTAAAACGCTTTTACTATCACCCTTTCATGAAGGGCTCCAATAGCCTTAAACAGGTACTTCCTGCGATACTAAAGGAGTCGGTTTATCTTCAGGAGAAGTATGCCCTTCCCGCGTATGGGGCGAGTAACGGAATCAAAAGCCTAAATTACAAAGACTGGACCTGGCTTAAACGAAATCCAAAGGGTGAAATTATTGATCCTTACAAGCAGCTTCCTAAGATTTTTGATGGCGTGGATATGAGCCAATTAGATTTTACACTTATGCGAGGCGATGAGCTTGCAGATGGCGGAGCTGCCTCTACCGCTTACGCCAAAATGCAATTTACGGAAATGAATTTCATCGAGCGAACCGCTCTCAAGGACGCACTACTCAAGTACTGTGAACTCGATACCCTGGCGATGGTGATGCTCTATGAACATTGGATGGAAATTACAGGAAAATTAAAGGCACAGAGAGTGGCTTAGGAGGCCAGATGGCAATTCCAGATTATCAAACAATAATGTTACCGCTACTTAAGTTAGTAGCTTCCCGCGGCACGATGTCATCTAATGAGATGTCTTCGGAAATCTCCGATCAGTTTGGACTATCCTCAACAGAGAGAGCAGAACTTCTTCCGAGTGGGAAACAGGAAATTATTGCAAACAGAGTCGGTTGGGCGAAAACATATATGGTAAAGGCAGGATTATTGTCGTCGCCTCAGCGCGGGAAAGTCACAATCACCGATCGCGGAAAACAGGTTTTGTCCTCCAATCCACAATCAATTAACATTCGGTTCCTTAGTCAGTTTCCAGAATTTAAGAAATTTCGGGAAACTAAGCACGATAAGATTTCGGAATCGGATCAGGTAATAACTGAGAGTTCCGTCGCCGATCAAACTCCTGAAGAATTATTTGAAAGCTCCTATCAAGAACTGAAGGAAGAATTGGCAGATGAACTTCTGACTAGGATTAAAGCGTGTTCTCCGGATTTCTTTGAGAGACTAGTCGTGGATGTAATCGTTGCGATGGGCTATGGCGGTTCGCGATCGGAAGCGGGGAAAGCTGTTGGGCGGAGTGGTGATGAGGGGATAGACGGGATTATAAATGAAGATCGGCTCGGTCTAGACGTCATCTATTTGCAAGCCAAGCGATGGGAGGGGAATGTCAGCAGACCGGAGATTCAAAAATTTGCTGGCGCTTTGCAGGGCAAACGCGCAAAAAAAGGAATTTTTATCACGACTTCTGATTTTACGTCTGAAGCTAAAGATTTCGTGAAAAACATTGATGCAAAAATAGTTCTAATAACTGGTCGTCAATTCGCAGAGCTAATGCTCGAACACAAGGTTGGTGTTTCAGTCACTGCGACTTACGAACTAAAAAAGGTTGACCAAGACTTTTTCGAAGAGCTATCCAACAGTTCAGATAAGGTTTTGCCTTAGGGTAGCCAGACTCGCCCCCACCTCGACGCCTTAGAGTCTTCCAAAAGCACGAGCTGTGCTTTCCTCACTTCTTTAAGAATGAGGGGTAGCTTCCCTGTTGATACGGCCAAGATAGCCAGAGTAACTGCCATTTGTACGAGTGATTTGATTCCCATGATTATTCCTCCTCGAGTTTTAAGAGTTTATCTTTATGGCGTTCCACTATGGAGCGCACGAGCGAATGTTCCCAGGGCGTTGCCCTTCGGTTTTTAAGACCAAGACCATTTAAATGAGCAGCAATGGCTGAATAGGACTTCCCCCTGGTCCAAAGTTCCATGATGGAATGGACAATCTCTATCTCTCTGGCGTCCATGATGAGCCGCCCTCGAAGGTTGCGGTAGCCAAAGGGAGTGTTCCCAGAATGAAGCTTCGGTGGCGCTGAAGATTCGGACAGATGGCTTTCTATCGATTGCCGGAGGGAAACACCGGCTTCTAAAAGTGTCTTTCTGATGAAGCTTTTTGACTTGTTTAGCTGCCTTGAAATTTGGGCTAAAGAGAGCCCAGAAGCATAGAATTCGGCTGCTCTTGAAGAAATTCCCTCTTTTGAGAGTGATGGAAAATCAATATAATCGTGATGTTGCAGTGGTTTGCATTTTGTATGCTTACCCCGACCATTTTCTTACAATATCCGAACAGAAAACCGCATCATCCCGGTTTCTGTTCGTTTTTATTTTCCCCGCTGCCGCTAAGCGCGTATTCCCAGCAGTCGACCCCTTCCCAGTAACTTCGTGGAGGGGGAGGGGTCGACTGCGAACAGGTAACGAGCGAAGGCAGCGGAAGATGCTCTAACAAACGAAATTTAAAATGAATTCAAAGGTTCAAATATTTCGAGATCATCTCTTATAAATGGCCCTCTGAGGGCTACTTGGTGGTCTACTTCTCTTTAGCTAGAATCGTCATTCAGTAGGCTCATTTAGAAGCCGCTCACTTAGGTGTTCCCCGACAAGCTATAATAAGCTTATCCTAGATGAATAGGCTGAAGTCGGCGATTTAACGCGGATGCGCACTCGATTTCTAATCGCCGCGCAGTCGTTCGTAATGAAAAATCAGTGGAATTTCTTCGGGGAAGAAGATGGAATTTGAAAAAATGAACCTTACCCAGCTAGCTCAGGGTCTAACCGACGGCAGCTGGACTAGCGAAATGTTAGTAACCCATTTCCTTGACAGAATCAAACGACTCAATCCGCTGAGTCACGCAGTTGTAGAATTACGGTCTAAAGAGGCATTAGCTGAAGCTCGGGCATCAGACGATCGTCGTAGGCGAGGCCAACCTCTTGGACATTATGACGGAGTCCCGCTCACAATCAAAGACGCGTTTCGGGTCGCAGGCTCTAGGACGACCTACGGAATGTTGATGTTTAAGTATTATCGTCCTTCAAGCAACAGTAAGATCATTCAGTCTCTAGTAGACGCTGGAATGATCGTCATTGGGCGTACTGCTGTTCCAACGGCTTGTCTCGACTGGAATGCAAAAAATCAACTTCACACAGAATGTGTGCATCCATTGAATTCAGCTTTTATACCCGGCGGTTCCTCTGGTGGATCTGCCGCTGCGGTTCTCTCGGGGCTAACGACTGTTGAAATCGGTTCAGATTTAGGGGGATCTATTCGCTACCCGGCGCACTGTTGCGGTATCTACGGCCTCCGGACCTCCGATGGTTGGATTCCTATAGATGATATGGGGCCAGAGAGTCATCCCGCGAGTATGAAACACCTGGTGACCTTTGGTCCCATGACTCGTTGCATGGTCGATATGCAGGTTATGATTGATATGCTCAAACATACATTCCCCGGCCGCCCTCCCGCAGTTTCCAAGCCCAAAACGTCGAGTGTCAAAATTGCCTATAGCTTGGACTATGGAAGTGCGACCTTGGAGAGCCAATCTAAACTGGCCGTTCAGAAATTTCTGTCCAAACTCGAGCAGCGGGGTTTTACAATGGAGATGGCATCGCCTCAAGCCGAACCCGAAGATTTGTTTCGAACTTGGGGAACAATCGCTGGTTATGAGTACAGCCACCTCGTGCCTCGTATCTTTAGGTCTCGTCTCGTTAACTACATTTACGGAAAGCTACAAATGAGACGATTAGGGCCGGGTCCTCTGAGTCAGTATTTTATCTCAGGAATGCTCGCTTCAAAGGGTGAATATGAGCAAGCAATGAAGGCAAGGGAACGCGCTCACCAGGCCGTCGATAAATTCTTTGATCGCTATGATTATTGGATTTTGCCGGTAGCTCCAGCCTCTGCTCTAAAAAGAGATCAATGTGGGAAATCTATTAAAACGGACAGGGGCCTTATTGAATACACCCGCTATCTCGGCGGCTTCACTGTTCCTACAACTTTATTTGGCACGCCGTCACTGTCGTTTCCAATCGGAAATGGCGAAAATAATTTGCCAGTTGGAGTGCAAATCCACGGAGCAAGGTACTCGGATAGAGAACTTGTAGATTTTTGGCGAGAATTTGAAGCTGGCGCCTGAGTTCGTCGAGATATCTTCGAAGGGACGATCTAACTAAGATCCTTTTAACTGGTCAAGATGGCTAAATAAGGGTCTGCAGAGTTTGAGATCCCAAATTGGGATCTCAAACTCTAACATCCCGATTTTATTGCTATTTTAGTCTCTAATAAATCCAATCGGTTGGGCTTTCGACTTTGTCTCCATTAATGCAAAGATCGCCTGAAAAACCGCTCGAAAACGATCGTCGTAGTTTTTTTCCATTTCTGCGAGTCGCGTTGCGAGCTCCTTATGATTTGAAAGTACTTCGCGCAATTGTACGAACGCTCGCATGATTTCAATATTTACTTGGATAGCTTGCGGACTGTGCAACACACTGGAAACCATTGCCACCCCTTGTTCGGTAAAAACATAAGGTGCATATCGACGCCCACCGCGTTCTTCAGGGTGCTGGCGCCGCTTCTTTAGTAGGCCAAACTCATCTTGAGTCAGCTGAAACATGAAATCATGGGGAAATCTTTCAAGATTCCTTTTTACATTGCGTACAAGAATTCTGGTTTCCACTCCGTAGAGGCTCGCAAGATCTTCGTCTAAGATGACCTTTTGGCCGCGAAAAAACAAAATCGCCTGCACGATAGTCTCGCGCTGTACTAAGCTATGATTATTATCTGGAGTTCTCACGTTTTGCTCCTTAGACAGCGAACGCCGAATATCGCAATCCAAGATCCCTACGTCAAAAGACTTCTAGCTTGCATAGGAAATGTCTTCGGGAGATTTTGAGGTCGGCTATTAAGACTCCAAAGTTGTCCAGTTATTTAATGTAGGGTGCTCTTGAAGAAATCCCCGCCTTCGACGGTGATGGAAAATCACTATAATCGTGGTGTTGCCGTGGTTTGCAGTTTGTCTGCCCACCCCGACCATTTCTTACAATAAGCAAACCAAAAATCTCTCCATCCCGGTTTGCCTGGGAAATTGTTATAATAAAAAAGATTTTCTCAACTTCTATTGCTTTTTTCGGACAGGAGTTCTGTCGTGGTACCAGACAAGAAGTCATCTGCGGTGAGTCGAATAGCTAT
>JBEIGW010000006.1:0-25734 GCA_040381655.1 Deltaproteobacteria bacterium | reverse complement strand
TTAGTGGAGCTGCATCAGGCGATTGATGTTTCGTTTCCAAATGTGAAGCCATCGGCCAAGCAATTTTCTCGAACTGTGCTAACGAATCAAGGGGAGTCGACCCGAGTTGACAACAAGCCTCAGGTTTCCGATGAGCGCATCATTACGCCTCTTAATGAAGACGGAACTCCCGAACTGAGTGACGGTGGACAATACATCTCGATGACTCCGCGGACGGATGCCAAAAATCGGGTGAAGGATCAACTTTTACATACCGCTCAACTTAAAACGATCATTGGCGAAAGCTACACCAGCCGTCTCATAAGAAAACTACTAATCATATTACTGTTGCTTGGTCTGGGTGCGTTCGCTTGGTTAGTGCTTATTGGCCCACAGCTACCAGAATACTAAACCCAGGGTCTTCATAAGTCCTAGGTTAAATCTCGGCCGTTTGACCGTCGAGGGCTAGATTCTGGGCTTGGAATACGGGTTTTAGAGCTTCGCCTGCCAGGTCCATAATCTTCATGACCTGATCTTTGGTGAAAGAGCCTCTCTCGGCAGTACCTTGGATCTCCAAAAATTTACCTGAGTGGCTGACAACCACGTTCATATCTAGCTCTGCGGAGCTATCTTCATCATAATTAAGATCACAATAAAGCTCGCCCTTTATAATTCCTATCGAAACGGCAGCTACTCCGTCCGTTATAGGACTTCTCTTTATTTTTCCTGAACGAATCAGCCGATCATAGGCTAGCTTTAGCGCCACGTAAGCGCCGGTAATCGATGCCGTCCGAGTTCCGCCATCAGCTTGAAGGACATCACAGTCAACGGTCACTGTTAGATCTGGACATGCAGTCAAATCCACAACACCACGCAACGACCGCCCGATTAGTCTTTGGATTTCCTGCGTACGCCCGCCGACGTTCGCACGCTCTCGCTTGGTGCGAGATAACGTTGCCCCAGGCAACATTGAATACTCCGCAGTGAGCCATCCCTGAGCTGGACTCGCACCCCTTAAAAATCCGGGTATGCCATCCTCTGCAAAAGCAGTGCATAATACCTTAGTATCACCAAACTCAACTAGCACACTAGCCGTTGCGTTTTTCGTAAAATCAGGGGTTATCCGAAGCGGCCTCATTTGACCGCGCGATCTTCCATCTTTGCGCATATTCGTCTCGCGAATGAGTTAATCAGTTTTAGAAAATAATCCCGGGCCATGTTTATCCGTTGGCTGCGTTGTCATAGGAACACCGACATCCACAGGATAAGAGCCCGTGAAACAAGCCCTACAATACGACTTTCCCGGGCTTTCATCTAGTGCTTTACGAAGACCATCTAGGGATAAAAAGCCTAAACTTGTCGCTTCAAGGGCATTTCGAATCTGGTCCACGTCATTTTGTGACGCCATGAGATGCTGTCTATCTGGCGTATCGACTCCATAAAAGCAACTATGGGTTATTGGTGGTGCAGCAATTCTAAAGTGAATTTCCTTAGCTCCAGCATTTTTTATGATTCTCAAGATTCTTGCCGCCGTGGTCCCACGTACGAGCGAATCATCAACCACGACCACGCGCTTGCCCTCTAGAACAGACCTCACGGGGTTTAGTTTTAATCGAACGCCGAAATCACGATCGGACTGACTGGGCTGTATAAACGTTCGACCTATATAGTGATTTCTCACAAGCCCCATAGCTAGTGGTATACCTGACTCAAGAGAAAAACCTTCTGCCATCGCCACGCCACTATCGGGTATCGGTATGACAATATCACCCTCAGCAGGGCATTCCCGCGCCAATATTTCGCCCATCTTTCGTCGTCTTATATAGATCGATTCACCGTGTAGAAGGCTATCGGGGCGGGCAAAATAAATCGGTTCAAAACTACAAAAAGCAAGCCGCTCCCGCCGCTGAGGAAACCAAGATGTGATTCCTTTTTCCGTGATCTCAACAACTTCGCCAGGCTCAATATCACGAATTACTTTGGCGCCGATGAGATCCAATGCGCACGTTTCGCTAGCGACAACATAGCCTTGATCGAGCTCGCCCAAAACAAGGGGCCTAAAACCAAACGGATCTCTCACAGCATAAAGAGCCTCTTTGGTCGCGATGGCAAGAGAATATGCGCCCCTAACTTGACGGAGAGCGTCCCCTATTCTCTCCCGCATAGACGCGCTGGCGCTGCGCGCGATCAAATGAACTAACACTTCAGTATCTGAGGTGCTCTGAAACACGGAGCCTGAACTTTCAAGTGTTTTCCTAATATCTCGCGCATTGGTAAGATTGCCGTTATGAGCAATCGCCACAGCCCCCAAGATAGTTTTGAACTGAAATGGCTGAATATTCTCAACAATCCCACCGCCAGCTGTCGAATATCTTACATGACCAACACCCATTGAGCCTTGAAGTCGGCTTAAGATTTCACTTGAGAAATTATCCGCTACAAGCCCGAAAGCTTTATGCACATGCAGGAACGGTCCCGAATTGGCAGACTGAGTGGCGGCGTGCGAAAACGTCACAATGCCACAGGCCTCTTGACCGCGATGCTGAAGCGCAAATAGCGAAAGGTATAATAGATGGCTTGCATCTTTAAGACCAAAAACACCGACTACACCACATTCATCTTTAAATTTATCCGATTCAGCAATAGACATCATGTGGTACCCACTGGCATAAATGCCTCAAAGCTAGCCAACAAGTCTTCTGTGGAAATAGGTCCGAAACATGTCTTTATCACTCCGAAGCGTCGGTTGGCTTCGAGCTGACCAAGTCTCGAAATCGTCGCTGCAGACTTAAGTGACACCTGGGACTGCTCCGCTATATTCCTAGCTGCCCTGAGATTTTCTGGTTTTATGGCCACAAGAAAGGCTGTTGCGCCTTCGCCAAAAAACTCAGATACATCACTTGTTAAAATCTCAAGCGACGCGCCCAGTCTGACAGAATTAACCGCCATTTTGAAGGCTGCCAAACCAATGCCGCCCTCTCCAGCTGCGCGTGCAGCAACCAAATAACCAGACTTCTGTAATGAATAAATGGCTTCGTGACTTTTCTTTTCTTCCATCCAATCAATAGCGGTAATGGCGCCCTCTATAGGCGAAATATTCGCATTTTTTGCCGCCAATGAGGCCGCCAAGCTTGAGTTTCCCGCGCTACGCGCTGTTATGGTGCAAATCAAAAGATCTTGGCCACTCTCTACGGTAGCTGGCACCGCCTTTCGGACATCATCCATTTTTCCAACCATTCCAATCATCGGCGTCGGAAAAATACTCGTGGCACCGGTCGCATTGTATAAGCTGACGTTTCCGCTGACCACCGGGGTCCCCAACTGTTGACAGGCTTCCGCTATGCCGTCGACGCTATCGCTGAATTCGCGCATGACCTCTGCATCTTCAGCGTTTCCGAAATTAAGACAATCGGTGACGGCTATAGGCAGGCCGCCTGCGGCGATGATGGCTCGCGCGCAGTCACGAACTGCCTCAGATGCCCCAATGAGTGGACTATTTTTAACTCGTCGCTCGTTGCAGCCCGCCGTAATTGCAAGGCCGAGAAAAGGCTTGTGGGTCGTGTCTCGTGAGCGAATCCAGATAACGGCAGCTCCACCACGTTCTGAATCAAAAACTGTTTTGCCACCAACGTGACGATCAAATTGCTGAATTATTTGCTTTTTGGAGCCAACATCAACGATCATTTTTTTGTAGAGATCTAATGCGTAGCCCGAGTCACTCGAGAGGCGTTCCCTTAGCTTTTTCAAGGGGGACGATTCGTCACAAGCACTCCTGCGCAAAGCCATTCGCCGTTCGTAAACCGGAGCTTCATCGGTGAGGGGGGCCACGGGCAAATCTATTTCCAAAACGCCTTTAGCGTCTATTTGCATTCTTCCAGTATCAGTAACTTCGCCAATCACAGCATGAGAGAGCTGCCATTTTTTTAACACGCCTTGGAGCTCAGTCCATTTGCCTGGTTCAATCACCATGAGCATGCGTTCTTGACTCTCCGAGAGCATGATTTCATATGCTGTCATATTCGCCGAGCGCGTTGGTACGTGATCAAGGTTGATATAAACGCCGTTACCCGCTCGTCCAGCCATCTCAAAAGACGAGGAGGTAAGCCCGGCTGCTCCCATGTCTTGGATGCCTACGACAAGACCCTTTTCTAGAACCTCTAAAGTGGCTTCCATCAGAAGTTTTTCTGCAAATGGATCACCCACCTGAATGGTGGTCTTTGAAGCGCCCGCGGTGTCCTCAAAGGAATCTGAGGCCATGGTCGCGCCGTGAATGCCATCTCGTCCCGTCGCGCTTCCAACGTAAACGACTAAATTACCGATACCCGTGGCGTAGCCTTTAAATATCTTATTCTTGTGGATAAGGCCCACCGTCATTGCATTGACTAGACAATTTCCGTTATAGGTCTCATCAAATGAAACAGAGCCGCCAACTGTGGGTATGCCGACACAGTTACCGTAGTCACCAATACCTTTAACAACACCAGCCACCAGAGTTGGCGTCTTATGATGACTACGCGCCCCAAATCTAAGGCAATTAAGGTTGGCAACAGGTCGAGCTCCCATACAGAAAACGTCGCGCAAAATACCGCCTACGCCAGTTGCTGCACCTTGATATGGCTCAATGAAGCTTGGATGATTGTGGCTTTCCATTTTAAACGCGACGCATAAATCACCCTCAAGCTCAACAACACCTGCATTTTCACCTGGACCGACCACAACTTTCGGACCTTTTGTTGGAAATCGGCGAAGGTGAATCCGCGAACTTTTGTAACTGCAATGCTCAGACCACATTGCGGAAAAAACGCCGAGTTCCGCCAGAGTCGGAGCTCGGCCAGTTGCGCTTAATATTTTATCGAACTCATCTGTCGAGATTTTATGGCGCTTTAATAGCGCGCTTAGTTGATCTTTATCCGCTACGTTAATAAGTGGCGGCTTAGTGACTCGTTGAGTCATCTTCGGAAAAGCTATAGAAGACATGCGCCAGCTCCTCTCAAATCCTTTGGAGAAAATCGTTCAAAACGGTAATTCCATCGGAACTTCCGCCCATGAGCATATCGGTCGCCCGCTCAGGATGAGGCATCATGCCAAGAATTTTTTTGTCTTTTGAGTAAACGCCTGCGATATTTGCCACCGAGCCATTTGGATTAACCTCGACGCTAACTCGGCCATCGTCTGCACAATACCTATAGGCAATTAAGTCAAGATCGTCGAGCCGGCGCAGCCCTTCCTCATCAATCCAGAAGCGACCTTCTGCATGAGCGATGGGAATTTTCAGAACCGGACCTTGGGGGGATTTTATTTTGGTGTGCGTGCAAATAAATTTTTGACTACTGTTGTGCAGGAGCGCTCCAGGCAAGAGCCCGCTCTCGGTAAGTATCTGAAAGCCGTTGCATATCCCAAGGATGCGGCCGCCGCGGGCCGCAAACGATTTTATTGATTCCATGATGGGAGCGCGCGCCGCCAATGCCCCGGACCTTAAATAATCCCCAAAACTAAAACCGCCCGGTAAAATTAACGCGTCGAGTTTCGGCAGACTCGTTTCTTGGTGCCATATTTTGGAAGCATCCATCTCATAGTGTCGTCTCAACACATCGAGACAATCATCATCACAGTTGGAGCCAGGAAACTGTACTACACCCACTCGGAGACGCCCAAATGCGGGTTTAGTAAGCATTACTCCCCCAGCCTTTTAATCGAATAGGTTTGGGACACCGGGTTCGCTAGATACTTATCTGCAATTTTTTTAATTTTTTCTTCGGGATGTGGGTCATTGTTTTCGATTGAGACCACGTAGCGTTTTGCGATCGTGATAGACTGGATGCTTGTGGTGCCATGAGCGATAAGCGTATCTTTGATTGCCCTCGCCTCGGGATCTAGAACTTCTGCCTTGAGCTGCACGAGAACTTCAAAATCCATAACCGCTCCCCCTTTAAAATTCGGGTTCGGAAACGTCCCACTGTCTTAATGACAATAGATCAGGATTTTGTCAATGAGGGCACCCCATTACTGAGCGCCGTGCGACTGGAATTTACCGTAAATTTATATTAGCGAACGATCACGGCTGCTTCTTATTCGCCTCCGTGACCCTCTTTCGGACTCTCTTCGCGGATTGCGGCCCTAAAATATTCTCGGTTCATTCGGGCTATGTGCTCAACCGAAATCTCTTTCGGGCAGGCCGCCTCACACTCATATTGATTAGTACAATTTCCGAAACCTTCTTTTTTCATTTGATCAACCATTGCGAGCACTCTCTTTGCACGCTCGGGCTGACCTTGGGGTAGAAGGCTCAACTGAGTGACCTGTGCTGATACGAACAACATGGGGCTTGCATTTTTACATGCAGCAACGCAAGCACCACAACCAATGCAAACGGCGGCATCAAAAGCCTTGTCTGCATTTTGTTTTGGCACGGGCAAACAGTTGGCGTCTTGTGGCGATCCGGTATTTATACTAACAAAACCTCCCGCTTGTTGAATCCGATCAAACGCTGATCGGTCCACCACTAAGTCTTTGATCACAGGAAATGCGCGTGCGCGCCACGGCTCAACGAAGATATGCTGGCCATTCTTAAAGCTACGCATGTGTAGTTGGCAGGATGTAGTACCATATTCTGGGCCATGCGGTTCGCCGTTGATCACTAAAGAGCAGCTCCCGCAAATGCCCTCCCTGCAGTCATGATCAAAAGCGATCGGCTCCTGACCTTTTGCTTGTAACCGCTCATTTACAATATCAAGCATCTCTAAAAAGGACGCGCTGTCACTAATTCCAGGTGCCTCGATAGTTTCCATCTTGCCCTCAGCTCCGGATTTTCTTTGGCGCCAAACGTGAAGGGTGATGTCCATTACTTGTAGCTCCTCGTCGCAAGTTTAACGTTTTCGAAGGCTAGTGGCTCTTTATGAAGAGTAGATTTTTGCCCCGCCCCTTTGTACTCCCAGACCCCTGCATAACAGAAATCATTATCATTTCTTTTGGCTTCACCATCGGGCGTCTGATGCTCGGTCCTGAAGTGCCCGCCACAGCTCTCTTCACGGTGCAACGCATCGCGACACATTAATTCACCGAACTCTAGAAAGTCTGCGACCCGACCCGCTTTCTCCAAAGACTGATTAAGATTTTCAGACTCACCAAGAACTTTAACGTTCTGCCAAAACTCCTCACGAAGCTTCGGGATCTTGTTAAGGGCATCTTCAAGACCAGCTTTGTCTCGCGCCATTCCGCACTTGTCCCACATTATTTTGCCAAGCTCGCGATGGAAGCTATCAACAGTGCGACTTCCGTTTATTCCGAGCAAAGTCTTGGTCCTCTGACGCACGCCCTCCTCTGCTGCCTTGAAGGCTTGATCAGAGGTGTCTATTTTTGCGAGGCTCTCACTCGCAAAATAATTCGGCAGTGTGTATGGAATGACAAAATAACCGTCGGCAAGTCCCTGCATCAATGCCGATGCTCCCAGTCGATTCGCCCCGTGATCTGAAAAGTTGGCCTCACCAAGGACGAACAGTCCTGGTACATTACTCATCAGATTATAGTCAACCCAAAGCCCGCCCATGGTGTAGTGTACGGCTGGATAAATCCGCATCGGAGTTTTGTAAGGGTTTTCGGCAGTAATTTTTTTGTACATATGGAAAAGGTTGCCGTATTTTCTTTTTATCCCATCCTCACCACCACGTTTAATAGAATCAGCAAAATCTAGATACACACCCAGGCCGCCAGGCCCAACACCGCGACCATCATCACAAGCTTCTTTTGCTGATCTCGACGCGATGTCACGTGGAGCTAGATTTCCGAAACTAGGGTACTTACGTTCAAGATAGTAATCACGCTCGTCTTCGGGTATCTGCTGAGGCGATCTGGTGTCACCCTTCTTTTTAGGAACCCAAACCCGTCCGTCATTGCGCAAAGATTCCGACATCAGGGTTAATTTTGACTGATAGTCTCCGCTAACCGGTATACAAGTTGGATGGATTTGGGTGTAACAAGGATTGGCAAATCCTGCGCCCTTAAGATGGGCGCGCCAGGTAGCCGTAACATTAGAACCCTTAGCATTTGTGGAAAGATAGAAGACGTTGCCATATCCACCAGATGCAAGAATCACGGCGTGAGCAGCGTGGGACGTGACCTCTCCAGTGACTAGGTCGCGCACTATGACACCTCTTGCACGGCCATCAACAATGACTAATTCGAGCATCTCTTTACGAGAGAACATTTTTACCGAGCCACGATTAATCTCTCGATTAAGAGCAGAATAAGCGCCAAGCAAAAGTTGCTGGCCCGTCTGACCTCTCGCGTAAAATGTTCTACTAACCTGCGCTCCACCAAAAGATCGATTGTCTAATAGCCCACCGTAATCTCTAGCAAATGGAACGCCTTGGGCCACGCATTGATCTATGATGTTACGACTCACCTCAGCTAATCGGTAAACGTTAGCCTCTCTCGAGCGAAAATCGCCGCCTTTGATCGTGTCGTAGAACAGTCTGAATACGGAGTCTCCATCTCCTTGATAATTTTTTGCCGCGTTAATCCCGCCTTGAGCAGCAATCGAGTGTGCTCGCCGCGGACTATCCTGAAAACAAAAACAGCT
Organism: Deltaproteobacteria bacterium; assembly: GCA_040381655.1. GTDB lineage: Bacteria > Bdellovibrionota_B > Oligoflexia > Oligoflexales > RGVZ01 > CAMDKS01. The sequence goes on along the minus strand of JBEIGW010000006.1, from coordinate 17,177 downwards.
AACATTATAACCAAGACCGCCCAAAGTTGCGGCGGCAGAAGCCCCAGCCAACCCACTTCCGACGACGATCACATCGTACTTGCGACGGTTTGCAGGGTTAATGAGTTTCATTTCAAACTTATGTTTTTCCCACTTACCAGCAATTGGTCCAGATGGGGTTTTTGAATCCAGGTTCATTGTCATACCTCCTATTTAACCAAGCCTGTAAGTACGGCAATCGGAATACTAGAAAATCCAACAAGTACGATCAGCGCCACAATTGGACCGAGCTTGTCGGTAACAGGATTGAGATTGCCATGATAAAGCCCAAGACTTTGGAAAAGGCTGGAGACGCCGTGACGCAAATGGGCCGCAAGGGCTGTCATCGACAAGACGTAAAACGCACTAACGGCGGGGCTTGAAAATCCAGCGATCACCATCCCGTAAACGTCCCCTTCTTCCAAGCTTGCAAACTCGGGATTTACAACTCGAAACGTATAGTGTGCCAAATGATAAACAATGAAGGCGAACATCAGCATACCTGTGTGGATCATGTAGCGAGACGCCAGAGTCGCTTGCATCGTCGCTTCATGTGCATAGCCTACGGGCCGTGCGGCTCTATTCTGCGTTGTGAGCGTTATAGCTAAATAAAGGTGAAGAGCAAATGCGCCAAGAAGACCGATGCGCGCCACCCATAGTAGCGCACCCAGCGAATGCAGTCCTTTGGCATAAGCATTGAAAACATCTCTGCCTGCAAAGATCAAAAGGTTGCCAGACAGATGGGCCAGCACAAAACCGGTCAACATGAGGCCCGTGACAGCCATCAGCATCTTAGCACCCACGGGGGATTTAAAGAGTCGGTCACAAAGTGTCATGACATCTCCAAGAGATAGATTTTTCAGGCTCTTAGTTTAGCACAATTAGCCGCTTAGTCTTTTGGAGATTATTGAGGGCTTGGGTGTTAGACACCCACAGTTACAAGATTTAGGGCAGACTTTTCAAAGTACTCGGCGGCCGCCTTTGAGACATCCTCGGACGTCACGCGCTTCATGCGATGCGTATAGGTTTGAAAGTCATCCCAACCGAGGCCATATAACTCCATTAAAGCCATTGTCATCGCCTGGGAACTGGTTCTCTGTAGGCTGATCTCGTGACTGCCTAGCAAAAAGGCTCGACTTCGCTCCAGCTCCTCCGACGCGACCCGAATTGATGAAACTTTATGCAGCTCGCGCTCAAGGCTGATCTTGGCCCTATCCACCTTCTCTTTTGCAGTCGCCATATGCGCGCCGACTAAACCACCAGCCATGCCCTGTGTATGCAGCGGTCCAACGGAATAGGCTAGACTTTCATCTTCTCGTAGAATTGAAAAAAGGCGCCCTCCCTGCCCACCTAAAATGGTGATCAGTAAATCCGTCGCCTCGCGATTTGAAGACGACCACCTTGGGCCAATAGCCCCGATCGCAAGCTGAGCTTGCTCGTTTGTGCGCTTCGGTAGGTGGGCAAAAATCTCAGGGCCGAGATCCGCCTTTATAGTACCTTCAAGCACTCTCGCCGCAGTCTTGGGTCTAAATCCCGAGAATGCTTTCGAAAGTGCGTCCTGCACCATCTGAACAGGCGCACCACCGGCTAGCCCAAATACCCACCGGCCGCCATCCCGCCAGGACTCAAAGCCCGACTGAAGCTTCATTGCACTAAGATCTTTGAGCGACGACTCAAAACCCATAAACGGCAACGAATAGGGATGATTGCCAAAGACTTTAAAAAACAGGCGCCGCATGCATGCCCACTCAAAGCTATCCATTTGTAGCTTCATGGACTCAAGTGTTTCTCGCAAATTAACCTGCCACTGATCCGGTGGAAATACGGGCTCGAGCATGCATTCAGCGGCAGTGACTATCATCTCCTCGACATGCTCGATGGTGCATTGCATGTTAAGTCCGACGCTATCTTTGCCGCTAAATCCGCTAAGCAATGCGCCAATGTCCTCAAGCCGCCCGACAAACTGCCTATAGTCTCGCCGCTTCGAAGCAAGACCAATCAATCCCGCCATGGCGTGAAACAACCCAGCAGACTCTTCCGTCTCTGCGCGTTGACCTCCGTCGGTAGCTGCAGTCAAACTAAAAAGCCTCGCATCAGGGATCTCGCGGTAGATAACACGGTTACCGTTACCGACTTCGAACTCATGAACTTTCACTGTTTTTTTGACATGAACAGTCTCCATGGGCTGCGTCACTGAAACTTTACCGGCAAGTGCTAACCCGTCGGCAAATGCGTTTTCTAGAGCCATGCCCATGGGTTTTTTTGTGTTATCACACAGCACTACGATAAGTGCCTCGCGCAAATCCCAACTACGGTTCAAGGCGGCGGTCAACTCACCTGGCTTAAACACACCCGACAAGTAATCATAATAACCCTCAAACTTTTCTTTTAAAGGAGTGCCTAAGCCGGCGACGAGAGCGCTCGCAATTCCGTCAACCGTCTCTTCTCGATGAATCTTCGCTATCCTCGCTGCTGCGCGGGAGCGTTCGATCTCTTTCTCCGTGGCGGGCTCGCGGCCAAGCATGAGCTCTAATTCGCGTGCTATTGACGTACAGGCCGCCTTAATATTCTCGCTGTCTAAAATTGCGCTTATCTCGAACGTACCTTCAAAAGACGACGAGTATGACGACGCGCCAATAGCATTAACCACAGCCTCTTTTTCTTGAAGACGAGTCTGCAGCCTGGAAACCTCACTTCCCCCGAGCACATAAGCCGCCGTATCAACTAAGGGACAATCCGGAGAGTCTATACTGGGTGCGCCTAGAATTATATGTAGCCTAGACTGTTCAACATCGCGACCAAGCACGATCGAACGAATACGTCCGCTTCGGCGGCGGCGCAAACTTCTGTGCCTACCGCTTCCCGAATGATCCAACAGGTTGTCGGATTGAGTCCTGAAATATTGGTCGACTAACGTCACAGCCTCCGATTCAGCTATATTACCTGAAACCACAATGGACATATTTTGAGGCTGATACCAACGGCGCCAAAACCTCATGATACTGTCTCGCGTCGCCTTAGAGATGTGCCGACTACTTCCAATTATTGATCTGGCCGCCGCCGTGCCGTGATAGATATCTTCGTAAATAGCCCTTCCGATCTGTGCGGCCGGACTATCCTGTTCACGGCGAATTTCCTCTAAAATAACCTCGCGCTCTTTCTCTAGTTCTACCGGATGAAAAACGCTGTTGAAAATTGCGTCTGATAGCACATCAAACCCAAGCTCCGCACTATCACTCGGCAGTGTCAGATGAAAAACCGTTCGATCAAATGTCGTGTATGCGTTGCTCTCACCGCCAGCGGCCTCAATGAGCCCGGCGATTTTTCCGACGCCCCGTTTTTCCGTGCCCTTAAAAAGCATGTGTTCAATGAAGTGAGAAAAACCCTGCTCGTCGTCTGTCTCATCAAGCGAGCCCACCCAAACAACACACTGAACTGATAACACGTTTGCACCGTCTCTCGGACAAACGACTAATTCAATTCCATTCGTGAGACGATGGTACATATACTGGTTTAGCTCCGTGTTTCTCTGCTAAATCGAAACATCAACACCAAGAGACACCGCATGATGAACTGATTCGCGAGCAAGATCTGCCCTCAAGACTTGGTAGCTAAAGTTAAAGTTCTGATTAATTAACGAGACACCTGCCGCAGCTCGAAAGCTCGAATATGTAGTCGACTGATTTTGACCGGCGGACGTCACGAGTCTAAGCAAGTCGTAGACTTTTATCGAAGAACTGATGTTAATGAGATTGTCACCAGAGGTGCCCTCAGCTGCTTGATCGTCCGTTGCTATGGCAAATGCGGGTTTTCGACCTTCATAAATGTCGACGGCCTCGCGTTTTCTGTAGTCAAGATGCAGCGATATGAGGTCGCCGAGAAAATAACTGGCGCCGGCTCGATAAAAAGTTGGTGCTACGTATGCTAATTTCCTATTGGCTAAATTCTCGGCCGATAAACCTAGTCTAAATTGAGGCGTGACGTGAGCAACGGCGCCAAAACCCATGGTAAAACCTTTAACGCTCTTGGCAGCAGAGTCTAAAAACGCCTCTCCTGGCGGTTTTGCCTCCACATAGTTTGATCCAAAACCAAGGTACATCCGACCAACCGGCATCGCTACGGCCAGGCTACCTCTCCGCACCGCCGGGGTGTCGGCTGTCAAATTCAATTTTTGCTCGTTGGTTTGTTCGGAGTTAGTTCCCCCGGTGGAAACACCTTGGTACTGATCCATTGCGCTGGAGTATGAAAACCCTGCGGCGATGGGGCTGGTCTTCCCATCTATGACCCCTAATTGATAAAAATCACGGCCAGCACTTGGCCAGTTATAACTGCCATTAAGAGAATATTCTTTCTCGAGAGCAAGCATCGCAGGATTGCATCTAATGGCCGATACGCCGCCTATCGCCGTGGCAACGGACCCACCAAACGCTAAAGCATGTCCTCCTACCGTCTCGTATTCCTCTGGGACATCAACTTTATTGTTCTTCGCTGCAAAAGATGGATTTGGCAAAAAAACTGCCAAAGTTACACAACCATTAAATAGGATGTTTCGTCGCCACTGAGTCATGCGCTGCAGAAGAAGGGGCATAGCAAACGTCCTCAATTTAAATAATAAAAACCTCGTCGCGAGGCCGCGAGCTTTAACTAAGCCGAAGCACCTCACTACATTCTAGCAAGATAACGCCTTAGGTTCACCTCCGGCGCCCATCATTATACTCAAGACTTCGAGGACGCCTGCTGCGCCTTTGGACTTTGACCCTCTATGGCTGACTTGAGCACCTTGATGACCGTGTCACCAGCAATTTCGACACTCACAAAGCCATCGGCGACAGACCTGACTCGACCAATAATACCGCCAGACGTAACAATCTCGTCACCGGCTTTTAGAGCCGACAAGAAGGCCTGATGCTCCTTGGCTCTCATTTGTTGCGGGCGAATCATAAAAAAATACATGACGGCGAAAATACCAATGAATGGCACCACCATCTCGAACATAGATGGACCCTGAGGCTGGGCCGCAGCTTGTGCAAAAACCGTGTTGGTCCAGATGCTAAAAATCGACAAAAATCCTAATTTAAACATGCTCTGCAAATCCTTTTTCAATAAACGCTAACGGATCCAGGTGAACCTACTGATCCCAGGGTGCAAGATCAACGTTAATGTGGCATAAATGCCCGAGGTTCCCAAATTTGTCTGTCACGAGCGTCAGGGGGACGCCACTTACCATAGAATTTTAAATTATTTTAATTAAATATTATTTTTTATGCTTGATTTAAATTCTCTTAATACTCAACAGCGCGCGGTCGTTGAAACCACCCAAGGCCCGGTTCTCGTTTTAGCCGGTGCGGGCACTGGCAAAACGAAAGCACTGACGATGCGTATCGCTTACATGATTTCCCTCGGTGTGAAGCCCGAGTCAATTGCGGCTATGACGTTTACCAACAAAGCTGCGCGTGAAATGAAGGAGCGACTTGAGGCCTTGGTCGGTATTAAAGTCGCTTCAAAAGTTCAGCTGGGAACATTTCACAGTTTCTGCCTCAAACTTTTACGTGAATTCGGTTCGCACATCGGACTTCCGGCTAGATTTTCGCTTGCTGGAACAGGCGACCAAATTGATTTGCTTCGACGCGCGCTCCAAGAGGATGGCAACCTAACAAACGTCAATGTCGAATCGCTACATGCAGAGATCTCTCGCGCGAAAAACGCCCTGATGAAACCGACTGATTTTGCCAAACATGCTCAACACATCTCTATCGGGTTGTCGACTGAGCACCTTCTGCAAGCTTACGAGCTTTATGAAGGCCAGCTTCGTCTCAATCGATTGATCGATTTTGATGACTGTATATTCAAGACAGTTTGTTTGCTGGAAGAACATCCCGACGTTCGAGGCAAACTCGAGCAGCGCTTTCGATATTATCTAGTCGACGAATTTCAGGATACAAACTCCGCGCAGCTCCGCATCATCGAGTTGCTTGGCTCAGGTCACAAAAATGTCTGCGCCGTAGGCGACGACGACCAGTCGATTTATAGTTGGCGAGGCGCACTATTTGAAACGCTTGAGCGTTTTGAATCTATGTTCACTGGGACTAAGCTCATAAAGCTTGAGCAAAACTATCGATGCACCAACATAATTCTAGACGCCGCAAACACCGTTATTAAAAACAATACTAAGCGCAAAGAAAAGACGCTCTGGAGTCAAAACGACGGAAATCAACCGATCGAAGTCTCTCAACTTGCCAATGAAGAGGAGGAGGCTCGCTCTATTGCCGACAAATGCATGTCTCTCATCGGCGAGGGCTTCAAAGCGTCTGACATAGCCGTTCTTTATCGGGCTAATAATCAAGCCAGAACACTTGAGCTTGCGCTACGTGAGATGAATATTCCATACGAAACGTTTGGCGGTAGTAGTTTTTTTGAACGAAAAGAGGTTAAGGACTTCTTGGCCTACATTAGACTTATTGTCCGGCCAGATGATCGACTTGCATTTTACCGAGTGATTAACACGCCCAACCGCGGAATCGGCCTTAAATCTCTTGAAAAAATCGATGCGGCGGCCTCGCGTCATGAACTATCGCCGCACGCGGTTGCATGCAAATTTACAAGCGAATTGGGTTTATCCGGGAAAAGTTTGCAAAGCCTCCAAGCATTCCTACAAGACGTCGAATCTTTAAGGCAGTGGAGTCTAAAGGCTCCGGATGATGTGGCCGCTCTCGGTCACGAGATCATCAAGAAATTTCACCTAGCCAGCGATATCCGTGCACACGTTAAAGACGTGGCAAGTCAGGATCGCAAAATTGACGCCTTAAAAAGCCTGCCGCGCTGGCTTGCGAGCTCTGCTCAGGACGTGCTTAAAGAGAAGTCTCGACTAGACATCGAGGAGATGCTTGATCGACTGACACTCAATGACCGCGATTTCTCTGATCGCGACGAAGATGGGCGACCAAATAAAGTATCGCTGATGACGATTCACGCTTCCAAGGGTCTCGAGTTCCCAGCCGTACTTGTCTGTGGTCTTGAAGAAGATTTGTTCCCGCATAGAAATTCTAGCGGTACGTCGGCCGGGCTTATGGAAGAGCGGCGGCTTTTCTACGTTGCCGTGACACGTGCAAAGAAAAAGCTCTCGCTGTCCTGGGCGATGGAAAGAGGTGTCGGCGTTATGAAGGCTTCGCGTCTTCCCAGCAGATTTCTCTCAGAGCTTCCCGCATCGTCTTGCTCTGACCAAAACGTCGCAAAAACGGCCACGGAGCGGCTGGAGGAACGCAAAGCCAAGACAGTGTCCTCACTCCAGAGCCTTAGGGCAAGCTTGAAAACAAATAGCAATACGGGACGAACACGTTGATTAGGCGTCGATCGTCGTCATTGTGTCATCATCCATCAGCTCGACAAGAGTTCCCTTCTTTTTTACGAACTCTTTTAAATTTTTAAGAATTTTAGCCTCAATCTGGCGCGCGCGCTCACGGGTTATTCCGTATCGATCGCCAATCTCCTGAAGCGTTAGCGGCTTTTCAGCCATCAGCCGATCAGTAAAAACATCTAGGTCCCGCCCCTTTAGAGTTTTTTTGAAGTCATGAAGGTGCTCTTCAAAGATCTCGAGTACCTCAGAATCGGCTAATTGATCGTCTGCTCGTTTTTCATGACTCTCTACTTCAATAACGTCAGAATTAGTTCGACCGTTGCCATCACCGATCGGGGCGTCAAGACTAATGTCGCGCGCGCTAAGACGCTGCTGCATGGCTACAACATCGCGCTCCTTTACACCCAGATTTGCTGCGAGTAATTTCGGATCAACCGTTTCGTAATCCCGCAGAAGTTTTTCCGTTTCTTTACGCAAGTTATAGAAAAGTTTTCTCTGGGCAGCCGTTGTGCCGATCCTCACAGGCCCCCGGTTATCCATCAGGTGTTTTAAGATGTAAGCACGAATCCACCACGCCGAGTAAGACGACAGTTTGACTCCTTTATAGGGATTGAATCGCTTGACTGCTTGCATCAGTCCATAATTACCCTCTTGTATTAAATCCAGGGGGCCATAGCCGGATCGATGAAACTCATTAGCTATTTTAACCACCAGCCTCAAATTTGAGGTGATCAGCCGGTGCGCTGCGTCTTTACTTTGCGTTTCAAAATGCGCGACGGCCAACTCGTACTCCTCCTCCGGCGTGAGGAGAGGATAGCGATTAATCTCTCGCATATACGCTTGAAGCGGCGACGGGGCGGCCGGAAGCCTTTGTCCACTTAGCGCGGGCAAATTGGCGTTCGTTTCATTTTTATTGCTGGCCACGTTTACTTGCTCGTTTATTCGACGTCTGTTAATGGTTATCAAGCGTCAATCATGACTGGTTCTTCTACCAAAAGGATGGAAATTACGCGAGCCATGGGCGGCATTGGCATTATCACGAATCCAAACTCCAAGTTGAACAAAAAAATGCCCGCGCGCGGTAGGCTTTTGGGCTACATCGTTGGACAGTTTGGCAACCTCGAAATTACTAACTCTATCGATGACATCGGTCGGGTTGCTGAGCTTTTTAAAGAGCAGGGAGTTGAAACCCTTGCCATCAATGGCGGAGACGGCACTATCTCGCGGACATTGACCGCGTTTATTCGAGCCTATGGAGCTCAGCCCTTGCCTCAGGTCCTCATCTTAAGAGGGGGCACCATAAATATGCTCGCCGATAACCTTGGTATCCGAGGGTCTCCCGAGGAGATTCTGGTTCGTATGCTTGAAAGCCAAAGCGGCGTCCGGTCGCGCAGCCTCAAGCCTTTAGCCACCCTAACGGTCGGTGGGCAATATGGCTTCTTGTTTGGTAACGGCCTTATTGCAAACTTTCTAGCGGAGTTTTATCGAAAGAAATCAGGCCCGGTTGGCGCCGTTTTACTCGTTTTAAAGATTTATCTTTATTGGATCATATCCCCCCGAAACTACTTGCGAATAATTGATAGCGACAATTACCGGGTTGTTTTTGATGGTCAGCCTAATCCTGATCCTCTGCAAAGTCTTGCCATGATGGCAAGTACCGTTGAGCGAATGCCGCTCAGAGTGCGGCTTTTTCCAGAGGTCGCTAAGGGATTGTCACGTTTTCAGTTTTTTTCCCTGGAAATGTCTCCCCGGTCCCTGCCTTGGAAACTACCGTTTGCCGTTATGAGTAATCGACCAGGTCGCTGGTTTGGTAAAATTAGCCGAATGGCCTCTAAAATGATTATAAGCTCCGAATCGGGCAAGCAGAGCTATACGCTTGACGGAGAATTATTCGACGCACCTGGCGGACGACTTGCGGTGAACATCGGACCGGTCGTACAATTTGTAGTGGTATAATCTTAGGAGATGGTTACCCCCATGAAACAAACCAGCGGTAAGTTGACCCCGCCCCCTCCGGCAGTTGTTGCTAAGGCTCTAAATACCGAAAAGCTTACCATTGACTGGCTGGCTGGAGATGGGTCTGACCGCTGTTACTTCAGAGTTCGCTCTCCTGATTTGAAGCGTAGTTATGTTTTGATGCAGCTGTCGGGAACCGACGCCGACAACTTAAAACGCGGTCAGTACGACTGGGTTGAGGTGTCAAATATTCTGAGGGCCAACAAGATAGCCGCCCCGGGTTGCGTTGCCGTTCTGGCGGACTATGCTGCTCTGTTAATAGACGATTATGGCGACACCATGCTTGAGACAGCTGCCCTGACCAGCGCTAAAAATGGTAGTATTAACGATTGTTTATCATTCTTTGATGCGTCCTTGCAAACCGTTGGCCGTTTTTTGGCGATACCAGCAACACCCGGAAATATTTGGACAAAAAGGGCTTTTGATCGGGACCGCTTTGTGTGGGAGCTTCGATTTTTTATCTCTAAATATCTGGAGCCGATTGGTCGCTACACACTATCTTCCCGCGAACAGGATGATTTTTCTTGTGATATCAATGCGATATCGACTTACCTATCATCTGCATCGAGGTTTTTTGTCCACCGTGACTACCATAGTCGCAACATCATGATCCATGACGAGCAGGTGGCCATTATCGACTTTCAAGACGCTCGACTGGGCCCCCCCTCCTATGACCTAGTTAGCCTGGTCTTTGATAGCTATGTGCCCATCTCGATTGAGAGTCGACTTGAACTACTTGAAAAAGGTTTGGCCTATATCAGATCCTCTGCCGGGCAGGCCGCCTATGACCGGGCCAAAGAGGAATGGCGTCCGATGCTGTTACAACGCCAACTTAAAGCTATTGGCAGTTTTGGCTATCTCACCGTTGATAAACACAAGGGTGACTACCTTCGAAATGTGGCTCCAGCTCTCCAAACTTTGCTGGATGCAGGAGTTCAGGACAGCCGTTGGCCTTTTCTAAGTGGGCGACTACTCCAGATACTGGCTAACACCCTACCCGATCGCACCGCTAGTTTTTTATCCACGGATCCTGGCTTAAGCCTGGCATCTGCTGGATCAAGAAGACCTTGACCTAATGAGGCTTGAAAGGCCGTGGGGGCTGAGACCACGTGCGTAGCAATATTGCTAATACACCGAAATGTCTTATATTGTGTGCAGGACTTGGCTCTAGGTTGAGGCCCTTAACGTTAAGCACACCCAAGCCTATGGCGACCATTTGTGATGTTCCGCTCTTTGATGCCGCCCTGGCTTCATGTCTTCGAGCCGGCTTTCGACATGTCGCCATAAACACTCATCACCTGTCAGACATCATGGCCGGTCACGCCACATCTTACGCTAAGGAGGCGGGCTTAAAGGACATCTATATATCAAAGGAAATGCCGGAGATTTTGGGGACTGGGGGCGCACTTCACCAGCTTTCTGACTGGTGGGGTCAAGATGACCTGCTCGTATATAACGGCGATATATTGTCTGAAATTTCCCTGGAACAACTTTGGATCACCCATCAAGCATCCTCAAACTTGGTCACCCTGGTCTACCGAGCCGCTCCTCCTGCTGATGGCGGGCGCTCCCTTTGGCTAGACCCCGCGCAGCGTGTAGTGGCCATTGCAAAGAAAGATGATCTCCCGGCCAATTTGCCTAAAGAGGGCCTAAGAGAGGCTGGTTTTGCCTGCGCCTACGTTGTAAGCCCCCATTTCCGAAAATTTCTCCCCAAACAAGGCGGCTTTTTTGATCTCATTGATGGATTTAATCAGGCTATAGCGGCCGGTGAAACCATTTCCGGAATGCCTTTTTCTGGCTATTGGGCTGATATCGGAAACCCAAGAGCCCTTTGGGAGGCTAACCTTCTTGTGGCTTCCATGTCGGCTGCGTCCCGTCACACGCTACTTGGCAGGGCTACCGAAGGCAAAATGAGCCCGTTTGTTAACTTTACCGTGGACTCGCGGTCTGTTATCGCGCCCTCCGTTAATCCGGGGCCAGGCTGCGTCATCGAAAATTCTGTGCTTCTCCGCGGAGCCGTTGTTGATCCTGGAGAGCGTCTGTCAGGTGTGCTTCGGGGGCTGGGCCTCAACGAGACGTTTTCTTAGAGGCGCACTCCTTTGATGTGCTCCGCTGACTATTCAACGTTTGCTTAGTCAATCTGCCTAGTCAATGACTAGTCAAATTCAAAAACATTTAAACGTTTCGCGCAGATGGCTGTGGGTGGCATGTTCACTGTGACTAAGCAGTGCCAACAAAAAAGAGCATGAACTGTCTTGATTTAGCTCGCGGTGGCGAGGCTTTTTCGGTGGGGGGGGGTCGAGCTGTTGGATGCGGTGTTTGATTTGAATCGTTAGGATTGCCGTTCTCTTAAGCCACTTTTCCCGGGTGGCGCCTCTTACAATGGCCTAACAAAAAACAATAACAACAATCTCAAATCTAATTACGCAGCCCTTCTTGCTCACTTCAAATTCTTCTGGCCTGACGTCTGTGCTTCTTAAGTACCGCATATTGCAACTTTAGATGCTTTATTTTGTTACGTCTTACATCCTCTTCACTGCCGCCCCTGCACTTTTGCCAGTTTCGCTTCGGGTGGCTCATTTATTAAACGCTTTTGCCCGTAAATACTGGAACTTTAACGACTGTATTCGACTTCTTAACAGAACCTGCTGCCTTGAATCCTTTTGTAGCATCAACTTTTTGTACTTTTGCAAGTTCGATGCCTTTCACTTTGTTCAACGCAACGCTAAACGCGCCTTTTTCAACGTAGTAAACCGACATGCCTGCGGTCAACTCATCTGGGTTATCAATATTGTCATTTTGACGCCAGATGTGTCTCCAACCTTTGGATGTGCCATAAACGCGCTTAGAAATAGCGGCCAAAGTGTCGCCTTCGCGAACGATTTCTTTTGCACGCTTGATGCTTTCATAAGCTGACGCAAAGTTACGGCTCGACTCTTCCAGGGTGTAATAAACAACGTCGCCTGGATAGATGTGATTTGGGTTCGACATACCACTCAAGTTAGCGATATCTCTCCAGCGCTTTTGATCGCCGTAGATTTTTGTCGCAATCTTGCCAAGAGTGTCGCCCGCTTCAACAACGTATGCCAATTTCGAGTTCATCTGAGGAAGACCAGGAGCTGCCACTTCCGCGGGTACCGCTGGTGCGCCCTCTGCTGAAGCTACCGCTGTCTCTGCGCCTTCGGCTGCTACACCTTCTGCCGGTGCCGCAACCTCACCGCCAGCGTCGGCTGTAGCGGCTTCGCCTTCAGCTGCTGGCAGTTCTGCTGATGCCTGGCTTTCGGCAGAAGCATTTATTTCTCCCGATAAAGCTTGCGCCTCAGGATCTACGCCCTCCTCTGTAGGAGCAGCTGCATCATTGCTAACAACGTTTTCTCCGCCCTCAGAAGATTCTCCTTCTGCCGACGCTGCGTTGTTCGGGGCAGCTTGAGCTATCGCCTCTTCGCCTTCAGCGTTTTCTCCGCCTTGCGATTGAGCGGCAGCTGTTTCAGACTGCTGGCCTCCTTCTTCTTGTCCACCTTGCCCCTCAGCGGCAACTTCGTCTGAAGCTTGTTGCTGTTGGCTGGAGCATCCAGCAAACGGCAACATCAAGCTCAGAGCGAAAGCTGTCACCGCTAAGCGACGCCTCCATTTGAACCTCATGTTCGCACCTCCCAAAAAAAATGTTTAGAAAAACCTCATGTCGTTTCTCGGCAGAAATTTTTCCTGCTTTAATTTTGAAATGCCCTCGAAATTCCCGCAATGGGCAAGGGTTTCACACCTAGCCACACTAGAATCGCGCCGGTAACAGCCTATTCACACCTAGTGTTTTTGAAACCTTTGGGCCGCAGATGATTCGGGTCGGACAGTGATCAATCGTAGTGGTGACTTGGCGCTGATGATCAGGCAAATTATTCCCCAACAAGACATCCGTCCCAGTAGAAATTTTTTTAATTTGATTTTTATTTTCTGTTTTTAACTTTGGGCGCGGCCGTTTATTTAATATTTGATTTCAATTAGACTGAATTTGCATCTAAACTTTTAAAACGAGATGATCGCGGGACGCCGTTTTTGACACCAATTAAGCCACCAGCAGACTACCACCACACCAGCGTTCTCCTACAAGAGTCGCTTAACGTGCTCGCGCCAAAGCCAGGCGGGATTTACGTGGATTGCACGCTAGGCGGCGGTGGCCATACGGCCGCCGTCCTCGAGCACAGCGGTCCAACTGGCAAGGTCGTAGCTTTTGACCGTGACCCGATTGCTGTTGAGAACGCCACAATAAAATTCGAAGACTTCATTAAATCTGGGCGGTTGACTCTTCACCGAGGAGTCTTCAGTGATATTCACACCGTTCTAGACACCTATAAGCTCACAGGCAAAGTCGACGGAGTTTTGGCCGACATTGGAGTCTCTAGCCATCATTTAGACGAGCCCAGGCGCGGCTTCTCATTCCAGACCCTTGGTCCTCTGGATATGCGAATGAATCAGTCTGCGGGACAAAGTGTGGCCGCCTATTTAGCGTCGGCGCCAGAGTCCGAAATCGCTGATGTTATTTACAGATTTGGAGAAGAGCCCAAATCACGATTTATCGCAAAGATCATTTGCGAACACCGCGCAAAGCGGCCACTGGAAAGCACAAAAGACTTGGCGGACCTTATTGCCTCAAGGGTGACCTGGAAAAAAGAAAGCCGCAAACACCCCGCAACAAAGACGTTTCAGGCTCTACGTATTTTTATCAACCAAGAGCTGTATGAGCTCGAGCGGCTAATTGCAGACGCCCCACGAGTGCTGTCGGTCGGGGGCGTTCTCGCTATTATCACGTTTCACTCTCTGGAAGACCGTCTTGTAAAGCTTGGCATGCAAAAGCTCGCGGGTAAAAATCAGGATGATTCTCTACCGAGGGATGTTGTTCTGACCGCGCGCGAACTCGCGCAACGCTCTTCATCGTGCGCCGAACTGATTCGGCCATTCCCCATCATTCCGTCACCGGAAGAAATCGAAAAAAATTCACGCTCCCGAAGCGCAAAGCTACGAGCTATCCGTTTGATCAAAGAATGTTTATAATAGTTTTGCCATAAATTTGAAAAAAGAAGTCCGTTCATTATTTGAATTAGGAAGGGGCGTCGAAAACATGAGGAAATTAACGGTTCGTCTCGCAATTCTATGGACCTTAGTGCTGTCTTGCGCCGCTTTTGCACGAGTGCATTTTAGAAGTCTCACCACAGGCTTGGCTTACGACCTTGGACAGCTGAAAACCACAGAGGGTAGACTTCTGGAAGATCGAAGCTCCTTAACGGGCGAGCTAGCAAGGCTTACAACTAGAAAGAAACTCGAAGACCTAGCCCAAACACCTGCAAAGACTGGCAGTGAGGGGGCCGCTAAGAGGTGAAGCGTGTGGTAACACCAGTTACTAAGCTCCTTGCGCGCTTTCGGGCAAATAAACCCGAAGGTGATCAAGGCATTCGCGGCTTCGATATCTCTCGCGCATCAATTTTGGCAGCTTTACTGCTCGCGATATTCGGTTGCCTTATTCTACGCGCGGCTGTGATTCAGTTGTCCCCCCCCTCGGCAGAGGCCTTGCGAAGAATCGCTCAGAGGCAATATGAGCAGCATTTAGAGCTAGCCCCTTATCGCGGACCGATTCTAGACAGAACAGGCCATCCGTTAGCCATCAGCCTAAAAAAGCCGTCCGTTGCGATCAATCCAAGGGTATTTGCCCCGTCGTCACAGCAACTGCGCCAACTAAGCGAACTACTGGGTCTACAGAAAGACAAGATCAAGGAGGTCGGTGACAAGACGGCTTATTTTGCTTGGCTCAAGCGGAAAATCGACCCGACAACGGCTCAAAAAGTCGAAGCGCTGTCCCTGAAGGGCGTCTACCTGGTCAACGAGGCAACGCGACTTTACCCCTTGCAATCCATCGCTTCGCACGTCGTTGGTGCCGTTGGCAGCGAAAATCAGGGGCTTCTTGGGCTGGAACGCCAATTTCAAAGCATGCTTGGCGGACGGCAAGCCGCCGTAAGCCTCTCCAAAGATGCCCGTGGTCGCACGATTCTTTATACCAGCGACACGGCTGCGCCAGATCTTCCGGGTCACACTATTCTTTTATCCTTAGACCACGCCATACAAGAAATAGCTGAGGAGGCGTTAGCCAACGGAGTTCAGGCCGCAAAAGCAAAAAGCGGATTTGCCATAGTGACGGATCCCCACACCGGTAAAATTCTTGCGCTAGCAAATTACCCGACCTTCGATCCCAACAACATCGCTACCGCAAAGACTGAGCACACTAGAAACTTTGCCCTACTTGACCAGTTTGAGCCAGGGTCAGTGATGAAGCCCTTTGTGATCGCTGCCGCGCTAGAGCGAAAAAAAACCACCATGAATGAGCCACACAACTGCGAGAACGGTATTTATAAAGCCGGCGGAACGGTGTTCCGTGACGATCACCCAGCCTCCGTATTAACAACGGCTGAAACGATTATTCGTTCAAGCAATATTTGCACCTTTAAGATCGCAAACCGCTTGGGGAAACAGGGGCTTTTTGAATCGCTGGTAGCCTTTGGGTTTTCTGGAGGTCTATCGATCTCGGAAACATTTCCATCGGTGATCAAAGGCCATATTTCAAAACCGGGGACGTGGAAACCCATACGTTTTGCAAACGTCGCATTTGGACAAGGGATGACTGTTAATGGGTTGGAGATCGCTATGGCCTACGGGGCTTTGGCGAATGGGGGCAACCTGATGCGCCCTATATTGGTGGATAGAATCATGAGCCCAAATGGCGACATTGTGTTTGCAGCAACACCCGAGTCAACCTCCCATGTCATTGGAATTGAAACCGCTTCAGACATGAGAAAAATTCTCGCTCGAGTTGTCACTGATCCTCGTGGTACGGCCAGTCTCGCAGAAACACCCGATTACACATCTGGCGGAAAAACGGGGACCGCGGAGAAGGTTGACCCAATATTAAAGGCTTATTCACCAGAAAAACGTATATCGAGTTTCGCCGGTTTTGCTCCCGTGGTTGATCCATACTTGGTCATCTACGTCATGATAGATGAGCCAGCAGTGCGCCCAGCCTACGGTGGACTTCTGGCGGGACCCGTATTCGCGGAGATCGCTCAAAGGAGCCTGCGATATCTGAATGTCGCCCCGGACAAAAATTCATTGTCGATCAAGAAAATTTCGACGAAAGTTCCAGCAAAGCGGGCGTCAAATTCTAAAGAAGGTGCCCATGACAAAAAGCGCCGTCGACTTTAAAGACATTATTCAAGAGTTGGATGTGGCTGGACTTAGCCCGGAGCTGCTTCGTTCGCCGAAAAAAAATGCTCACTTAACCGGAGTCGTTGCAGATTCTAGAAAAATTGCTCCCGGCCTGATCTTTTGCGCCATACAGGGCGGCTCACACGACGGTCATGAATTCTTGACATCGGCCGAAGCTAGCATGACGCTTGCAATTATTGATCGCCGGGATATCAACCTTGATGCCATTCGAGCGGATGCCGTTATTCGCGTTACGTCGTCAAGGGCATCTTGGGCACAATTAGAGTCGATGTTTTGTGGGCATCCATCAAACAGCCTGAAAATCATTGGGATCACGGGCACTAATGGCAAAACAACAACCGCTCATTTGCTTCATCAGATTTGGCAATTAGATCACGTTGATGCAGGGTTAATCGGAACCGTAGGAGTCACAATCGGTGAGGATCACTATCCAGCAACTCGCACGACTCCAGAGTCAGATGTGCTTCAGAATATTCTCTCAGTGATGCAGGAACGTCATATGCGCGCCGTGGCGATGGAAGTG